>NZ_JBFRNC010000008.1:0-63125 GCF_041470825.1 Vibrio sp. 10N.261.55.A10
ATTCTCAGTGTCAAACACTTTTGAAAATTAATTTCTACTTTCTAAAAGTAGGAGCGAATTATCGCTTAAAGCTAGTTGCCTTACTAACATTCTGCGCTGAAGCCTTGTGGCGTCTGCCGTGTCAGTGAGGCGGCATTATAGAGATGTTCATCACATTGGCAAGTGTTTATTAAAGAAAGATGCAAAAACAACGATTACATGGCGAATAAACACTCAAAGCCTTATTTGTGCAAGTTTAACTACAGAGTACTTACAAAATAACCACAGACTTATCCACAATTGATCTAATTTTCATCCTAGAAAACAAAAAAGCTGCCTCATGGCAGCTTTTTAAATGGCAACGAGTCTAAATCCCAGAACCATATTGCTCTCCATCATCTTCATGGAGACCACATTCTCGTTTCAGCCCATTAAAACGAGTTTCCTCTTCAGTCATACCCGGTTCCCACTTCTTAGTTGTATGTGTATCTCCAACAGAAAGGTAACCCTGCTCTCGAAGCGGGTGATAACCGAGACCATGCTCTTCTAGGTAATAGTGAACATCTTTATTCGTCCAATCGATTACCGGCAAAAATTTAAACACACCATTTTGGATAGATAAGATTGGCAAGTTTGCACGCGATTGAGATTGCTCCCTTCTTAAACCGGAAAACCATGTCCCAGCCTCGAGCTCATCCAACGCTCTTCTCATCGGTTCAACTTTATTAAGCTTGTTGTACTTCTCTATCCCTTCTATACCTTGATCCCAAAGTTTTCCATATTGCGCTTCTTGCCAATTAGGGCTCTGTTGGGCGCGAAAGACTTGAAGGTTTAGAGTCAACTTCTGACTTAACTCATCGATAAAGCGATAGGTCTCAGGAAATAGATACCCTGTGTCCGTCAGAATAACCGGAATATCTGGTTTTGCTTGAGTCACTAAGTGCAGCATTAACGCGGCTTGAATGCCGAAACTTGAAGACACAACATGTGATCCTTCCAAGTTTTCTAATGCCCATTTAACTCTTTCTAATGCTGTTAGCTGTTCTAACTCAGCATTAATTTGCCCAAGACGAAGTATTTGCTCCGTCTTAGTCAATGCGAGTAGCTCTGCTAACTTCAATTTTGAAGCGACAGAATTATGCATGCAGATCCCTCTTGGAAATAATCACCTCTTCGATGATGCCAGCTCGGATTGTAAAATCACCGAACCCTTCATTGTCGTTGCGTTCTGTAGCCCAACGTCCCACCAGCGAATCAATCTCCTCTAAGATCTGAGCTGATGTGATGTTCTCTTTATACATCTTAGGGATACGAGTTCCGGCCTTGTTGCCACCTAGGTGCATGTTGTAACGCCCCGGAGCCTTGCCGACTAAACCAAGCTCAGCCAACATTGCACGACCACAACCGTTTGGACAACCCGTAATACGAAGGATGATGTTATCTTCTTCTGGTAATCCATGTTTCTTCAGAATGTCTTCAACATCCGTTACAAACTCAGGAAGAAAGCGCTCAGCTTCTGCCATTGCTAAAGGACATGTTGGGAATGCCACACAAGCCATTGAGTTTTTACGCTGCTCGGAAACGGCATCATCCATCAGACCGTATTGACGTGCCAGCTTTTCAATTTTTGCCTTTTGGCTCTTAGGTACACCTGCAACAATTAGGTTTTGGTTTGCAGTCATGCGGAAGTCACCTTTGTGGATCTTCGCTATTTCAGCAACACCTGTTTTCAGAGCTTTACCCGGAAAATCAAGTAAACGACCATTCTCGATGAATAACGCCAAGTGGTGCTTACCATCAATGCCTTCCGCCCAACCAATGCGATCACCACGGCCAGTAAACTCATAAGGACGGCTTTCAGAAAATTCTACGCCTGCACGCTTTTCTACTTCTGCTTTAAATACATCAATACCAACACGGTCTAGTGTGTATTTGGTTTTTGCATTCTTACGGTTTGAACGGTTACCCCAGTCACGCTGAGTCGTTACCACCGCCGCTGCTACATCTAACGTTTTATCTAATGGCACAAAACCAAAGTCGTCAGCTTTACGTGCATAAGTAGAGGTATCACCATGTGTCATAGCAAGACCGCCACCGACTAACACATTAAAGCCCACCAGCTTTCCGTCTTCAGCAATAGCAACAAAGTTAAGATCGTTAGCATGGACGTCCACATCATTTTGCGGAGGAATGACAACCGTCGTCTTGAACTTACGCGGTAGGTAGTTGCTACCAAGGATAGGTTCTTCATCCGTTGTTTCTAGTTTTTCACCATCTAACCAGATTTCTGCATAAGCACGAGTCTTCGGTAATAGATGTTCACTGATCTTTTTCGCCCACTCGTAAGCTTCTTGATGA
Source organism: Vibrio sp. 10N.261.55.A10 (assembly GCF_041470825.1). Classification (NCBI taxonomy): domain Bacteria; kingdom Pseudomonadati; phylum Pseudomonadota; class Gammaproteobacteria; order Vibrionales; family Vibrionaceae; genus Vibrio; species Vibrio sp. 10N.261.55.A10. Next base: position 2,338 of record NZ_JBFRNC010000008.1, read on the forward strand.
AGTTCAGATTCAACCGGGTTTGTCGTACATAGAACATTTCGATTTACATCACCCGCTGTCGCAATTGAATCAATGCCAATGCTATTTAGCGTTTGGTGCATCAACTTAATGTTCGGCTTCAAGACACCGTGGAACTGAAACGTTTGACGAGTTGTTAGACGAATTGAACCGTAAGAGGTACTTTCGTCTGCGAACTTATCAATCGCCAACCACTGCTTAGGGGTAATGATGCCACCAGGCATACGAGCACGAAGCATGACGTTATGTAACGGTTCGAGCTTTTGTTTGGTACGTTCGTTACGAATATCACGGTCGTCTTGTTGATACATACCGTGGAAACGAATCAACTGAAAGTTATCAGCAGTAAAGCCACCTGTTATGCGGTCTTGGAGATCTTGTTCAATCGTACCGCGTAGGTTATTACTTTCACGCTTAAGACGCTCATTGTCAGCCAAAGGTCCAAGTACTTGACCTAGCACTTCTTGCTCTATTACTTGCTTGCTCATTAGTACACATCCCTTTGGTAACGTTTCGCTTTACGTAAATCATTAATATATTGTTCAGCTTGCTCGCGGCTCTGGTTGCCATGCTTTTCCGCTATCGAAACTAACGCTTCATGAACATCTTTAGCCATTCGAGTCGCATCGCCACAGACATAGAGGTACGCGCCCTCTTGCAGCCATTGCCACACCTGCTCTGCTTGTTCGATTAAACGGTCCTGAACATAAACCTTTTCTTTTTGGTCACGGCTAAAGGCAACATCGAGCTTAGTTAGCGCGCCAGACTTGAGGTACTTTTGCCATTCAACTTGGTATAAGAAATCTTGAGTAAAGGTACGGTCACCAAAGAACAACCAGCTTTTTCCTTCAGCATCATTGTTTTCACGCTCTTGAACAAAACTGCGGAACGGTGCGATACCGGTACCCGGGCCGACCATGATGATTGGTGTATTGTCGTCTTGTGGTAATTTGAAGTTATTGTTGTTCTCAACAAACACCTTCACTTCACCACCCTCTTCAAGACGTTGAGCTAAGAAGCTAGAAGCTCCGCCTAAACGAGACTCTTCGCCTTTTTGGTATTCAACCAAACCAACCGTCAAGTGAACTTCTTCATCTACTTCTGCTTGGCTTGATGCAATAGAATAGAGACGCGGTGTCAGCTTACGTAACAGGCCAATTAACTCATCAGCCGATAGCTTAGTTTTCTTCTCAGCTAAAACATCGACAACTTGAGTATTACCCGCGTATTCACGAAGCTTGTCTTTATCTTCCACCAGCTTGATTAACTTCTTGCTGCCCGATAACTCAGCAAACTTAGCCACAAGTTGAGGGTTTGAAGTGGTAATCTCAAATTTACTCACTAGCGCACTATGGATAGATAGATTCTCACCATCGACATCGACACTTTCGATACCCGATAACCCAACCTTAGAAAGAATCTGATTTGCGAGTTCTGAACTGTTTTCATACCATACGCCTAGCGCATCGCCGGGTTGGTAGGTAATGCCCGACTCATCAAGATCAATCTCGATATGACGAACATCTTTACCCGAGTCACGACCCGTGATCTTTTGACTGGTTAATAGTGTCGCTGTATATGGATTTTGTTTGGTGTATTGCGAATGACCGGCAGCTGCTTGGCCTACTGGTAACTGAACGATATCAGCCTCGGCACCTGTCGATAGCGTTTCTTGAACTTGTGATAACGCTTTAGCGCGCCATTCCGTTGCTGACTCTTCGTAATCAACATCACAATCAAGGCGATCGACAAACGATTTCGCACCAAGCTTAGCGAGGAAGTTATCGAAGTCTTTAGCCGTTTGGCAGAAGAACTCATAGCTTGAGTCACCTAAACCAATCACACCGTATTGTAGGTTTGATAATTTTGGCGCTTTCTTCGATTGAAGGAATTCATGCAACTCAATCGCGTTATCAGGGGCTTCGCCCTCACCATTGGTTGAAGCGACGAAAATGACGTGTGTCTCTTTGGCTAAGTTCTTACCTTTATAATCACTCGCATCGAAAAGCTCGACGGCGATACCTAAGGCTTTTGCTTCTGCCTCGAGCGATTCAGCGACGCCTTTAGCATTACCGGTTTGAGAAGCGAAGATAATGCTGAGCTTACCCGCTGGCTTAGCCGCTACTGCAGCGGCCGCTTGAGCGATTGGCGCAGCAGCACCGACAGGCTGAGCTTGGCTCACTCCCCAAAGGTATCCACTGACCCATGCCAGTTGCTGTGAAGACAGTTCAGAAACAGTTTGCTGAAGATGACCTAATTGTTGGTCATTAAGTGGTGCTGCTAGCCCAGGTAACTCATTAGCCCCAGACTGTGCATTATTGTTTTGTGAAGACTCTTTCTTATTTAAAGACATGGTCACGACATCCCTAATCATTGCGTGACGATAGATTAACCACTCCTTTTAATAACAAGAAAGAATAGAAAAGTATGTTTTATAACTTTTTGGAAGTAAAAACCGATTGAAACGTAAATTGTCTTACTGGTTTTCAATGCGTACTTGCTGAAAGCCAACCGCCATTGCCGACTTAGATGCCAAGTCTAAATCCGCGTAATGACATTCTTCACCATGAACATCAGTAAGCAGAACGAAGCCACCACCCATATGACGAAACTCCACAACCCAAGACCCTTCTTGAATTGAGGGCTCTATGATGGCTTCAACTAACAGGTTTTCTCTATATAAATTTCTCAATTCATTGAGTGTCATATTCCATCCCTTGCTTTGACCTCACTACATAGACCTTATAAGAATAGACGCAAATTAGCTCTCTGTATTAAGGATGGTCGAAAGTGATGAATGTGCTAACTAATTCCAGAAAGATATATACTCAAGTAACCAATAGATATAAAAAAACGCCACTTAATAAAGTGGCGTTCTTAAAATTCGTTCTAAATTTGCTTTATATGGCCTAGAAGCGCACTTCAGCACCAGCAAACCAACCATCGACCATGACAAAGCTCTTGCCTAGTTCTGAGCTAAAGAACTCATCCGAATCTAAATCGATAACACGGTAACCACCACGCAGGGCAATCTCAGATTCTGCTACTGGAATTCGGTACTGAACACCCGCCATCAAGTCAGTGCTCTTAATACCACTGCTATCACCAAACTCGATGGTACCAATGATATCGAAGTTGGTGTCAGGAACGTTGATCTCTGCGTTACCGTAGAAGCTCCAAGTAAATTCATCAAAGGTTGCTTGAGTACTCGTTTTAGGCTCAATGTAGTTAGAGTTTGAGTACTGAGTGAACGTCACACCTGCATCAAAGTTCATCAGCTTGTGATCTAACAACGTGTAATAGAAGGTGTAATCGTACTTATCGAAAGCCAATGAATCTGCATCAACAGAAGTATAGCGAAAGCTAGCGTTTGGTAGCATCGGGGCATTATGCTCAAATGCGAAATACAACGAAGGTGAGTTAGAGTCATCATCTTGTCTAACTTCGTTTAGCTTTGTACTTCCCCACCACATATCGGCACCGACTTTAGCCGTGTAAGAAAACTCTTCTTCAGCAGACACTGCCGAGCTTAAAGATAGCATTCCCACTAAAGCAATTAATGGCATTTTATTCATTTGAGATAGCTCCAATTCCATATCGTTGTGCTAATTGTATGCACATTCATAGATTATTGGGGAAAATTCTATCACACATCTTAAATTCTCAAACGATAAACCGCTGACGATCAAAGATTTGACGACACCATGATCTTAGTAACGTCTTTGGTTAGAACTGTGTACAAAGTTTTTGAAAAACCACACACCGATTGCAATCACGATCAACCAAGGCAGTAACTTAAACACGACCCCCATCATACCTAAGACCAACATGACTAATAACGCTACTCCGGTTGCAGCCAATACCGTCATAAACGTGATACCAGTGACAAGTAGAGTTGCGACGAAAATAAGAACAAAGATTAATTCAAACATAATGGTCTCCCTAATGAGTTAATGACCTATCTTTCCTACTTTCTAACATTGCAGCTTCCATACCAAGTGTGCCAAACCAATAAAACCCTTATTTATCAGATAAATAAAAAGCCACACATCTTCATGCGTGGCTTTTCAGAAACTTACAGTGGTAAATTTAGCCTCTAATGGCGAATTTAACCTTAAGTTTTTAACTTAGAGGGAGCTTAAACATTTAGCTCTTTAGGGATCTTAGCCAATGCTGTTTGCATCACTTCAATACCTGCACCTTTCTTATGTGCGTTTTCACTGATGTAGCGACGCCATTGTCTTGCACCAGGCATGCTTTGAAACAAACCAAGCATGTGACGAGATATGTGACCTAAGCTTGCGCCATTTGAAAGTTCACGCTCGATGTACGGGTACATCTCTTCGACAACCTGTGAGCGCTTCTTAATTGGTGTGTCTAAACCAAAGATCTGTTGATCAACTTCAGCCAAAATAAATGGGCTATGGTAAGCCTCACGACCAATCATCACACCATCAAGGTGTTGCAAGTGCTCCTTAGTTTGCTCAAGAGTAGTAATGCCACCATTCACGGCAATCACCAGATCAGAGAAATCTTTCTTGATTTGGTATGCACGATCGTAATCTAGCGGTGGGATCTCACGGTTCTCTTTCGGGCTAAGGCCACTCAACCACGCTTTACGCGCGTGAATAGTAAATTGCTCACAGCCACCTTTTTCAGAAACCGTCGAAACAAACTTAGTTAGAAACTCATAAGAGTCTTGGTCATCGATACCGATACGCGTTTTCACGGTAATTGGAATATCAGTGACTTCTTTCATCGCTGAAACACAATCTGCCACCAACTCGGGCTCAGCCATCAAGCATGCACCAAATCGACCATTCTGAACTCGGTCTGAAGGGCAACCTACGTTAAGATTCACTTCATCATAACCGCGTTCACCAGCAAGCTTGGCACAAGCAGCAAGATCAACCGGGTTTGAACCACCGAGTTGAAGTGCAAGAGGATGTTCTTGCTCGTTATATTCTAGGAAGTCGCCCTTACCATGTAAGATCGCGCCCGTTGTTACCATTTCCGTGTACAGAAGAGTCTGCTGAGAAAGCAAACGGTGAAAGTAACGACAGTGGCGGTCAGTCCAATCGAGCATTGGAGCAACTGAAAATCGAGATTTTGGAAAATCTAAGCCAATATCTTGTTTTTCATTAAGTTTATCTGATTTGTGACTAGCACTATTTTGCATCATTTAACCCTATTTGTGCCCATTTTGGACCATTTTTCACCGACTGTGGGCACGTATTGGTCCCAAAAATTGGTAAAACTACAGCTTGTAAATTAACTAGCGAAAAAGACCTGCTTATTTGCAAAAGCCCTTTTCGAATCGTGGTTTCATTTGAAGAGCGCAGATTCTACATCAAGTTCAATCTGCGCCCAAGTATAGAGGTGCACGATGGCGTCATATCACATTCAAAAAATCAAAACACAATCAGGCATAACTAAATATAAGTGCCGGGTACGCGAAAGACAATCTGGTGTAACTACGGTTGATAAGACTAAGACTTTTACAAAGAAAGCATCTGCTACTGCTTGGGAAGATCAAGAAGTTGAGAAGATTGAAAGTGTTCGGCATGGGGGCATTATTCCAACGAAACAGACCATAGGTTTCTTGATTGAAAAAGCATTACAAACCCCCGAATTTTCGGATAAGCGAACTATGAGTTTCAACCTCCGACTTTTACTTCGCTACCCAATAGCCAGCACCACACTTACTGATTTTAACGATCATGACCTCATCAAGCATTGCCAATACCGAAGAGAACATGATGGTGTATTACCACAAACTATCGCTGTCGAGGTTTCAAATCTACGCTCGATATTTAAGCAAGCTAAACCTTTATGGCAAATAGCAATTAATGATGAAGTATTCAAATCAGCTCACCACACTTTAGTATTTATGGGCCTAGTCGGAAAAAGCGCTCGCCGAAGTAGACGACCAAATCAATTAGAAATAGAAATACTGGTCGCTGGATTAAAAGAGAGAGAGCAATCATTTGTCTCTTTCATTCCGTTTACCGACATTTTTGTTATATCAATACTGACATGTATGCGCATTGGAGAGATTTGCGATATCCGATGGGCTGACATCAATGAAACCCAACGAGCTGTTATGGTCAGAAATAGGAAAGATCCCCGTAAAAAGGCAGGTAACCATCAATGGGTACCTCTACTAGGCGATTCATGGGAAATCATTCAAAGACAGCCAAAGAATAATGAGCGCGTCTTTCCATATAACTCTCGCTCGGTTTCCGCAGGCTTTCAGCGGGTGCGAGATAGCTTAGGGATTAAAGACTTACGCTACCATGATCTTCGCAGGGAAGGAGCTAGTCGTCTTTTCGAAGCCGGTTTTTCGATAGAAGAGGTTGCACAGGTCACAGGTCACCGCTCCCTCAACACATTATGGCAAGTTTACACAGAGCTCTACCCGAACAGGCTTCATGGCAAGAAAGTTCGCTCAGTCATCTGATTTTGAAAACGGGGGGAGATATCTTGGCCAAATATGCACCTTGTGTAACACTAAATTTGTTCCTCCAAAGCTGAGGTGGGGACCTCAAGCAAGGGTTTAAGCCGCCTATATTGGCGGCTTTACTTTTTTATGAACTTAAACTTACAGGAAGTAGGAGTTTCTAATGAAGATCGCCAACCATTTAATTCTTTTGTCACTACCGTTTGTAATCACAGGTTGTGTGACACCCAAAACAAATGTCCATATAGATGGCCTCAATTACATCGATAACGAAATAGCTCAAGTACGGACTCGTGGTCACGCGTCTATTGGGAGTGACAGCGTCGATGCTTATGTTGAACAAGTTCAAGGGGTTAATGTCGAATCAGTTTCACTATTCAACACAAATAAAACATTCGCATTTCCAGCAAACAAACAACTTATGGTTACTTCTTCTTGCAAGATGACATTTAAAGGAGTGGATACCCCACCGAAGTACAAGAGATTCAGTACGACACTCTCTGCAGGCAAATGCTACATACTCGATGGACATAAAACGTTAACCACAACAGGAGCAGTCACAGAAATGGATGAATATGGTAATGTTCTCGACATAAAATATTCATCACTATCTAAGCAAACCGTCACCCCCTTTTGCCAAACATTGCACTTCAGACAAGTACCATGTGACAACATAAATTAGAAATTTGGTTTTGGTTCGTAGTAAATGCAAGAACCGAATATTTTAACATATTTGGCTTTTGCATTTACTCTCCAGAGATACACTTTAAATTAAACTGGGGTGATAACGTCTAATCTCTTGTTTCAAGATTTCCAAGTTCCGAACATTCATTTTATGAGCTTCTATATCTATCCCCTCAAATGAACAATACTTAATCAAGAGATCTGCCTCACACTCAAATGTAGAATAATACTGATTTTTTAAGTGGAAATATGTGTAAACAGCGGATGAGTTTTGGCGAAGAAACAAGCAAAACAGCTTATACTCAAACTCCTGCATAGAACGTTTAATTGCTTTAAAGTCGAAAAGACCAAACATGGGATCGCTAATTATATAGCAGTCCTTTATGTGCAACTCTAATTCTTTCCCCCGCATCCCACCATAGAACTTTTTATAACCGTCCCAGCGGCGCCAGTAATCCTTTATAACCCAGTTATAGCGAAATTCTTGATGAAAATTTTTCTCCCTCACCCTCTCCCTCTCAGTCGAAAAAGATACCTGCACCTCACCTTTATTAAGGTACTTATAGCGGCCAAGTTCTTCATTTTGAGCCATAGTTTTGCGATTCTTTTCCTGTTGAGGAATCGTATAGCAGCGTTCAACTTCTTCCTGAATAAACCGACCTAAACCAGTGACTATCTGAACTAAATTTTCGCGATTTGTATCAATGATACGTAAATTCTGCTCTAGGGCAGCAAAGCCCAATGATTGTTTGTCCATATAAACGCCTTTTTTGTTGGGATGGGACAAACGTAGTTTCAATCATCGTTGAGCTGTTTTTTTCAATTAGTGGGGCTTTTTTGGCTGTTTAACTGTCTAAGTTAGAAAATATAACGTCACCTTGCACTTTTCTATATCTACCAATCGTCATCAAAACCACCAGATGTAAAATCACTATCAAATGTGTCACTGTCGAACGAATCACTATCAAAAGAGTCACTTTCAAACGAATCGAATCCAACGCCATCATCACTAGAGTAATCAGTATCAAAGAGCGTAATATCATCATTTGAAAAAGAATCAGTACCGTAAGAGTTTCCCTCCGTATCAATTCCACCAACCCCACCAACCATTAAATTTCCATTAGCTGGATTGACAGCGAAATCATCATTATTGGTACTCATAAACTCTGCAGATGAGCAAGCTAACAGCAACGAATCATTATCTTGAGTGCCATTCAATTCTCTCGGCAAGTCAGCATAGTCATCACATCGGGAAGCCGAGTCATCCAAGTAACTTTCACTTGGATTACTCTCTCTTTCATAGAAATGCGTTAAGCGAAGGTCTGATGATCCTATTGAATCCTCTACATCATACTGAACACCGAATGAATCATCTTCTAAGCTATCAAACTCACAATCGAAACTACCGCTAATAGATGAACTGAGGTCATGGTAATTTCGCCTTACAGATGACTCTCTTCCTTTACTACCTGCATATCTGGCCACGACACTCTTGGTTCCACCATTTATAGCTGCAATAGCGACATCCAAACTCAAGAACTCAATATGCCTCGAACGAGAAAAAAGAACAGGCGCTTTAGTATTCGCCTCTACTGTATTTCTTTTAGGAGCGGCCAGTTTCGTATTGAGGGTTTTACGGTGTATCTCTAATGGCCTCAAAGCAGGTGTAGCTTCAGAAACTGGCTTTGACACATATTTAGGGGCCTCATTTAACATCCAGTCACGCATATGTTCAGACTGTACAAGGCTCTCCCAAAAAGCATCTCGGTTACATGGAATGCACCCAGCGATGATAAATCCAGCGAAGCCGCCAATAAGAAAACCAATAGCACCCAACAATAAAGCGCCTAGAATTCCAAATATCAAAGCGAGGTAAATATTCATTAGAGCCTCTTCACAAAGGTTTGGTTTCAACTTATGTAAACCATAGCATGACGATTTGCCTGCTCCCCCCGCTTTGACATCCAGCCCTCTTCTACTCTAGCTATAAAAATTTCAATGAAAGTACTAAACAGCTAAATTGGACTCCTTATTTGAGAAATGACCATAAAAAAGCAGGTATCTTGTATGTAAACCATGAGGTGAGAAAAGCATTCTTAATGCTGTGATTACCTCCCACATGTTAGAGCGCATGTACGAAATGCTCTCATCAGTTTGATGCCCCAATAGAGTATGTATTGCTCACTCACTCAAATGAAAGAACACTTTCAACCCTGAGAGTATGACTCCATTACTCAAGATTTATTATCTGCGTTGCGAAAAGGACCGCTAAAGTCTCCGTCTATTTTGGACGGCAGACAAAAATAGACGGAGACTGCATCCGATAACAGATCCATTGGTATCTCTAGCCTGACAAAGGTATTGAGAGGTATTCGAAAACATGAAAATGCATGAAATGCATCGAACCAATCCATCAGTTACTGCCGGAACTCGTGATCATTTCATTCACTTGTACGTGACAGCAGCCACCAAGCAGCCTGAATTCAACGGACAAAACCTCTAGCTGACCGCTAAGGCCAACCTCAAAGCAAAACATAGATTGTTCTCTTCCACTAACCAGTGGCGTCTTCGCCCACTCTATGTAAGCGCCTTTGAGTACCAACCTTTGCCAAGTCAGCTTCAACTGCGTAAGCGCTGGGATCGCTTCTTATCTTCCCAACCTCTGCTAATGACGTGCGACATTTTAAACGCGCATAAACACTTAACACGATTCGCTGCTTGCAGAGCCTATAACTGAAAGAAACTGAGAGGAAAGTATGAGTCTAACAAGGTTCCCCACATCTAGGATGGACAGAGAAAACCCTAATGCCAGAAACTGTGGCCTAGGATCCCGAGATATAAATCAAGCGGCTAAGAACGCGCTTTACGAAAAATTTAATGCGGGTCAAATCGGGTTCAAAACCGTAGCAGATCAAACAACTCGATTCACACAGTTCTCGACATTTATCAAAGACCATCATGGTGTCAAAGACATGAGAGGGATAACGAAAGAGCATGTAACGCAATACGCTCAAGAATTAGATTCGAAAATTGATAACGGCTCAATCAGTATCAAAACAGCACATGAGTACTTATCTGCCGTCAACTCCGTTCTTAGTCAGGCTATTGGGGATTCATCTCTTAGGGTTACAGCATCGGAAGCTGGACTTCCAAATCGTTCTGGCATAACTACGGAAAATAGAGCGATTTCCCAAGAACAACATAACAAAATCACATCACAGCTTTCTGACAGGCTCTCTGCTATCAGTGAAATGCAAAGGTCATTAGGCTTGAGATTCGAAGAGGCCTGTAAAGGTAACCCAGCAGCCATGCTAAAAGAAGCCATTATAAAGCAGAGCATTTCTGTCACAGACGGAACTAAAGGCGGTCAAGCACGAACAGTTCCAATCGTATCCCAAAATCAACTTGATGCACTTCAGAATGCCAGTGTCATTCAGGGACATCATCATTCCATGATCCCAGCAAATCAGAGCTATATACAATTCCAATCTCAATCTTATCGAAAGTTTGGAAAGCTTGATTATAAGTCACACGGTGAACGGCACGCCTATGCGCAAAACAGTTACACCAACCACATGCAACAGCAAACCGCAGTAGCAGGAATTAAATCAGTTGTGGAGTCGGGTTATAAGCATGGTTCTTCACACCACCAATACATTGCCAACAAAGTGGGGTGCACAGTTAAACAAGCTAAAGATTTTGACAGTGCGGCTAGGCTGTCCGTCGCGGAAGAACTTGGTCACCATCGAACCGACATAACAAATGCATATCTGGGGTGAACTATGACAAGAATGGAATATGAGTTAAACCGAGCTATACATCTATATCTAAGAACCGGAGGTAAAAAGAACCGTAAAAATCAGGTAGAGAAAATGAAGAGTTTTTGCCGAGATATTCAGAAGCATAATCCAAAAACAAGATCACTTGCTCAGATTGGGCGATCGCAAGTTTGTGACTTTTGGAGACGCAAAGCTGACCTAGCTCCTTCGACTAAGGCCGCCTATTACTACGCAATTTGTTATATTTGGGGGGAAGTACTTAATAGAAAATCAGCTCCACCACATTTCACGCATAAGTAATACAATAGGTACTCACGACAGCGCACTAATACAGAAAATCACTCGACTTCCAAACACGTTTTTGGACATCTTCGTTTTAGTGAAAATCCCTATTTAGCAAAAGTACGGAAAAGTCGCTTACGTGAATGTCCATTATCACTGGTTCAGATCACCACTACGAAAGGGGTCACAGTGGAACGGTACACTTTGCTGGTTAGGAGAGCTACCTTACGAGACCCACATGTACTTATCTGAGGTGGCTAATTTTCCGGTTCTTTAAGTACTTAGATGCGGGGTTCATCCATCGTTCACTTAAATGCGGACAGTATATATCACGCCCCTGCATAATTACTTTCAAGTAGTGTCATCACGACATTACCTATTTGCTGTGCCAAATATGGTGGCACAGCATTTCCTACCTGCACATACTGCTGCGTTCTTGTTCCTTCAAAAAGGTAATTATCAGGAAAAGTTTGTAATCTAGCTGCTTCACGAACGGTTAGGCTACGGCATTGCTGTGGATCGTAATGTATGAAGTAATGACCGTCCTTAGAGATGTGACTCGTCACAGTCGTAGCACACTTGTTTGCCGCTTGAGTTCGGAAACGATCAGCATGCGCCCCCGAATCCCAATTTTCATGAGCAGGAGCTAACTCTAATGGGTAATCTCTTGCTTTAGGTGATATGCCACCACTTAATTTGGTAAACGCAGCACTGTAAGCGTAGCGAAGTAAATCTGAGGTCATATGCCCGCGACTAGCATGATTTAACACACAACCAGGATGGTTATCTAAATACCAGTCCTGTATGTGAGTAGGTATATTGCGCTCTAATTCTAGAAGTCGAGAACTTTGACGCTCTAAACCTAGCATCGGTTCAAGATTTAAGTTATCGACAGACTCTTTATCGAATCGCGATTTCAAAATGTTTTTTAATTTTTTCGCATTTATTTGTACTTGTTTTTCCCAATCTTTTTGAATATCTTTTTGCTTAGACAAGCCACTTCTTAACGGAGGTAAATCAGACAGTACTTGTTCAACAGATACAGATTGCTCCATCGGTTGGAGGGTATCTGGTACACGGTCTATGTCTTGTCGAACTCCCAACAAAATTACACGATGTCGTGCTTGAGGGATTCCATATTTTTCAGAACGAATAAGAAAGTCTGAAGAATCTGGGTATTGAGGATCTTTTGGATCTCTCGCCTCTACAACAAGTGAAAAAACTCTATATTTAGCAACATCACTCACTTCTGTAACTAGTCCAGGATCTCTCAAATCTTCCAAAATCTGTGGAAACATAACCTTGCCATTGAGTTTGGCAGACAAAATACCACGTACATTTTCCATAACAAACACATCAGGTTGTGCTATGGATAATACTTTAAGATATTCTTTATATAGGAAGTTTCTATGGTCATTTTCAGCCTTATAGTCTTTGATCCCTGCATTGCGAGAACGTCCAGCTAAAGAATATGCTTGGCAGGGCGGTCCACCAATGACTATTTTGGGGCCTTGATGAGCTGTAAGTAGCTCACGAATGCGAGTATGAATTAGCTCGTTGTCTTCACCTAAAGCTCTAGGTTCTTCTAACGTTTCGTAAACAGCCTCTTGAGCTTGTTGAGGGTATAACTCAAAAATTTCATCCCGGGTCAACTTCCCACGAACATAATTGAAGTAGTCTTCTGATCCACTATCCAATTCTTTGATTTTTCTGTAGAAGGCACGTGTTGTTAAGGTTTTATGTGCTGAAGGCTCTTTCTCGACTGATACACCAATTTGGAACGGTTTATTACCATTGGTATCAGTTACAGAAGATATCCCCTCCCCAAGCCCGCCGGGACCCGCAAAAAGGTCGATTACAAGAACTTCACCAGTTTCCATTTAACTACTTACTATCAAAAAATTTCCAAGTAATCATACCAGGTTAAGATTATCGAGCAATTGATTTCTCTACTTTCGGTAGATTAGTCTTCAATAGCTTTTACATACTCTTAGTTGTTCTATATCACGATGAAAAAGCTCAAACTTGTAAGTTGTACTTTCGTAAACACCCCTGCACAAACTTTATGACAATCTTCTTGCAGGATATGGCTTGGGCACAATAAACATTTCAACAAAACTAACTTAATAAATCCATTTACCTATTAATTTAAACAGACTAAATATTGAACATCTCTTTTGTCCTCGCTAAAGCCATGAAGTTCTTTAACTCTGATGATTCTTTTATTGCTAGCCATAACTCTTCTTTTTTAGAATACTCTCCATAATCGTCACTTAAAGAGTACTTTTTAATAAGTTCATTCATAAGGAATAACAGCTCTTTTAGATACTCTATAAGTTCATCACTTAAGCATTCCTGCTTCCATATTTTTTGCAAAAGAAAGATCCCATCATTATTAGTATGAGACCACTTGTAAATAGCCGATATGGTATATGGCACAACCGCAGAACGAAGCTGCCCAATAGCATTTTTTCCTTGGCCATACACTTCCTCCATTGTTCTGAATAATATTATTTTGGCTATAAGTTGTTCATAGAATTCACGGTTGATATCTATGCCATCACCTTGTTCTGGCTCAATATCTTCAATAAACATACGAAAAACTTTCTCTCCACCCTTTTTAACGAGATGTGGTGCATCTCCCCATGCACAATAATATTTGGCGAGTAGCTCTTTAGTGAAGCGTTTTTTAGGAGGAAATTCATTCTTTAATTTCTGACCATTTGTACTCTTTCTAACTTGAGTATTGAAGTCACCTTTCGCTCGCTCAAAAAACCACTTCTTTCCTGATGGGGGCAGGACACTTTCACTGAGTGATTTTAACTGTACCAATTTAGGACTACGGGATCGAAGGTCTACTTTAGATACTCTAGATTGACTATTTGAAAACTCACTTATTTTAGAAATAAGATCATCTAAATCCTTAGATTTACAAGTCTTAGCGATATTAATCTTAGCCACCACTTTTACATTACTAATATCTAAACCTTCTTTACTAGAAAAATAAATAGAAGCCGTAGTCTGTCCGCCATTTACAATCTGAAAGTCTTGTAGGCTTTCTAGATACAGTGATTTTTTATAGTAAGATGTTTTTGCTGCTGTAGCAGTGATAGTTAAACCATTATTAAAGGCAATGAACTTTTCTGGATCATCCTTAATAGTTTTCTTAATCCCCTTATTAACACCTTTGAACTGTAAAAATGAACGAACATTCTTTTCCAATAGCTGACTTGAATATCTTTTATAAAGATCGGCCAAAATAGGTGCATCTAAAACGCATAAGTAAGATTCAAAATCCTCTTCATCAGCTGCTTTAATAACCTCGATATTCTTGCCAATTACATCCTTAAAAACGACTTTAAGTGGCTCAGCCCTACCTTGTGAGGCATATATACTCGCCAAATAATTTAGATCAACAACTCTTCTAATGAAAAGAAGTTCTTTTGATTGAGCTTTTTTTCCTACAACTCTATGTGAGAAGTTTTTGTTGTCATCTTTATAATGAATAGTGCGTAATTGAGGCTCTTCTCCTCTAAAAGAAACGGTAGCAGATAAAGTTACCAAAAATATTTCAATAACATCAAATTGATTCAATCCGTCTTCGCTTCCTAATTTAGTAATTAGTGGTTTAATAGGTTCAGATTCTTGGATATTTTCAAGCTTATTTTTAATTGCAGAAGAAACTAATCTGATAGCTTTCTTAAACTGTTCTTCATAGTTATTTCTCTTAGACACATAGAAGTCATCATTGTTTTCTGATAAGTAACTATCATCAACTATAAATATTTGTAATCGCTCACCAGTGCTATTCACCGTATATCCGTTGATTTTAATTTTATCATCATTCGAAAGATAATAAGTATGATTAACATCTTCTGAGTCAACCACCTTAGTCTCTAATAACAATGGCATAACTTCATCAATCAACAAATTTTGTTGAACAAAACCGTCATCATCTTTGCTTGAGTTTAATAAGTCTTCTCTAGTATTTAATACTGCGCCTAATTCCACTAATAGTTCTCCTGTGAAACTTTAAACTCTTGTAATTCTCTGACATCCAGATTGTATTTAACTGTCGAAATAGCCTTATGTAATCCAGAGGCTTTAATTTTTGGGAAGTAATCAACATCACAATCGAAGGTTTCTGTCTTCTTTCTAGCAAACAAAAAGCTTGAATACTTTGACAGACCTTCCTCACTCATATTTTCCTTTTCTAAAGCAGATAAAAGTATAGTGACATCTCCACTTTTCTTATTTATATGCCCCTTAATTTTCAGAAATAAATCTTTGAGCGATAAGCCATGTTCCGATTCTATAACAGAGATGACTTCTAAAATGAGAGGTTTTTCTTCAATATTTTCGAGTTGGTACTCACTAGAAATTTTTATCACCCTAGAGTTTAATGGCTTAGTCTTTACTTCAATTGAGGAGCAGGATAACTCAAAATCATGTGATGCACCAAGTGGTCCTACCCACGATTTTAAAATATTATCAATCGGAACACTTGAACATGCGACTTGAATTAGTTTTAGTAAATAACTCAATTCCCCCCAAAGACCTATTACCCTCTCTTTGCTCAGTTTTTTATCTATAGTTTTTTTAAAAAACGTACTCCACTTTAAATAACAAGTTATGAAGTTTTTTGATGCTTCTTCTGCGTTATCAGTATTTTTTATTGAATCAATTAAAGAAATAATCAGGTCATCGAACAATGATGTAAAGTCTGAGTCTAATAATTTAATTTGAAGATAATGTCCTTGCTTAACAAAAAGCAACTCTAAGTTATCGTTATTTATAACATCAAACTTAGGAGTAAATGAGGAAGGAAGAGAAATTAATATCGCATGATTCGAGTTTTCGTCAACAGCCAAAAAAATTTCTAAAGGCCCATCAGGCTCAAATCTGATTGTACTTAAGCCTGAATCAATATTTTGAGATTCTAGTAGCTTCCATTTATCACTTAATTCCATGATATCTCCGCGTCTGTTGGTAATAACTCATCCGAAGCTTCATCTTCATCTTCATCTAGTATTTCTAGATCGTAATCACCTTTAACATACTCTCCATAGGGATCTAACTTTCTTGATATAGGAGGGAAGCCCATCGCCATGCCAACCAATGGTTCATTAAGTAATTGGCCTTTTTCTTTCAATAGCTTTTGAATATTGGTATCTACTTTCCCAGGAATTTGATTGAAAACGTAGTGGGGGTCAAATAAATAAAATATAAGCACACCTTGGTTTTTAGTTAGCTTTTCTCGATATATTCTTTCCGGTTTGGTTTTTCGTTGAGCTTTTTTCAGAGCCTCTTTTTCGCTTATATTTGGGTCATCTTTTAAAATTTCAGATACTTTTTGGTTGATGAATTCTTTTTCAGCTATACGTATTTGGTCTTCTTCAAGAGCAACCTTCATATCTGCTCCTCCGCTCATTATATTCGCAGATGAACCAGTAGGTTTAAACCTCTGATCTTTTATGAATTCATCATAAAAATGATTACCTTTCTCTTGAGTAGGCCCAGTTCGGATCGCTAATTGTACATCTTTAGGTAGGCCTGTTTCATCAGAAGTGAGCTTTCCTAAACCACTATTTTTAGAGGCTGAACCTGTCAGTTTAATTGCTATGGTCCAAGATGTTAGTAAGTTTTTTTCAACACACTTATTTACGTATTGTTTTATCAGATTATTTCTAGTCTCATCAAAGTTGTTATTTGATTCAATAATCTTTATGAGTTCATTAGAAGATACTGTAGTAGCAAGCAATGATTCTTTTATCTTAGCATCAGAAAACAAAGGAGAAACAATACCTTTAAACTCAGCCCATACATTACTAATTTTTTCCTTAGTAATATCAAGCTCTGTTGTCATTACTAGAGAGTCTTGATACGACCATTTTATGCTTGTTGTGTTTTTCAAAATTGTTGGACGAGTAATTTGTAAAACTCCTGGGTGCTTTCTAACCCTTAGTTCAAAATCTCTTGGTGTTCCCCCTTTTTGATCCATCTTTTTGAATTCTTCTTTTAACTCATCAATGCATAAAGATGTTGAATCATATTTAGAAATTAAATCCCTAGATGTAAATAATTTGCAGCAGTCTAAATAGCCAGGTCGATAACCAAACCATCGACCCATTTGAAGGAGAGAGTCTGAATAGTTTGTCGAACGTACAAAATAGCTAACCGTCAAGCCTTCAAGAGTAAAGCCTCTAGATAATCTATTTCCCCCAATAGCTATAACTTTGCGAGGTTTCTCATCTTGGTATTTAAGCTCTTTTCCTGTAGTGCTGTTTAATGCCAGAACCTCAATATTTGACACTGCATCCACCAATAAAGGACTTATAGAATCAAACGAGACTGGTTGCATGTAGTCATCAACATAACTTTCAGGTAGGTGACTATGGATAGAGCCAACAATTTCAGCGCAATAATCGGACCAAACTTTTTCAAATTTTCGATAGATCGAATTTGACCCGTTTGGCTTATCCATTTTTAGTCTAGTCTCGATATCGCTATAAAATTCATGAATCAACTTACTAGATTTATTTTGCCATGAAGTGAATCTTGAAATATGCACAAGCATAGTGTTATGAGGTTGATGTACTTTAGAAAGAATAAGGTCTTTTCGTCTAGTTTCTCTAACAGCAATACCAAGAATAAAGCACATTACAGAATCTTTGATACTGTTAGGTAAATCAATTGGGAAATTATCGACAGATTTTGAAGCTCTAGTGCCTTTTTTGTATTCACTAAATGAAGTGAAATTTAAATAGCAACCAAACTTACCTATTTTGCTTTCCCAGTCTTGTTTATTATCAAACCGTTCAACACCAATTATTTCATCACCATTTTCCATTACCCGACTTGGAAAATTGGCTGTATAATCATCAATATCAAATACAATCGGAAGTTTTTTGCTTGGCTGTAGCGTTTCAAAAATCCGATGAGCTCCTATATAATTGGTAGGCGTATCTAACAGAAATATAAAGTCATCAGGAAATAAATTATCGACTTGCTCAAATAAAGATTCAGTTATTTTTTCATTAGATTTATCGGGAATACTCCACATTTCATCTGATGCTACATTTCTATCTTGAATGACATTAGCGAATGGAGTCGCCGTGTATCCCAAATAAGACTTTTTATGAAATAGACCTAATATTGCTCTAATATGACCATTAATTTTAGATGCATAATTTTGACCTTTGTGGCCTTCATTGTTGAGCGAAGCATTGTCAGCTTCATCATCAATAATCAACAAAGGTAGGCTATGCTTAGTTGCACCTGTAGGCAAATTGTCTTTTAACCAAAGTAAGATGTTTTTTAATATACTGACATTTTTTTTACAAACCATAATATTGGTTTGATTTAAAGAGAAGTTAGCATCTGCTAAAGGTCTATTAAAGTCAGCGTCTTCAGATGTAATTGAAACAACTTGGAAAACACTTTCATCACCTTGATGGCCAAAAGCTTGCCTAAGACCAACACCTTTACCATCTCCAATTACGTCTTTATCTATCCTAGCTTGCGTTTGTGATCTGAGATCATCCATAATTCCTGATAAAACAATAATCAGCTTATAACCAGAGTCTAACGCTCTATTGATTACAGCATTAAAATTACCTGTTTTACCTGACTGTACATCACCATCGACAAGTCCTTTAATAAAAGTAGATGATTGACTCTTAGGATCCGCCAATTTACTTAAAATTTTATAACTCGAGTTTTTAATTTCTTCTACTACTGTTTCAGCACGTCCTTGTCCACGCAAATACTCTAAGTATCTTTCAGTATAATTCCATGTGATTTCATTTTCTCTAGAATCATTTAGCCAAGTTGATTTATTCTTTGATAAAAGGTTGGGGGCTTTGATTGTTGTCACATAATTTGACTGAACCTCTTTTCTAACAACTTCAAAGTAGCTTTCAAATGTTTCTCTATCTATATTTGGCCAATTTAAATGCTCAGCAACAACTTCTAAACTAAAAAATATTTTATCAGATAGTTCTGAACGTAATTCTTCCAAAGATTCAAAACTTGCTGTTTTTAAGTGTTCTTTAATTTTATCTTTGATTGCATCTTGGTATTTAAAACGATAATTATCCATATCTGTCACTCCAACATTTCAAGAATATCAGTAGGTAACGTTTTTAAGTCTATACCTAGTTCACTGATGAGATTTTTTTTAATAAAATCATTGCTATATCCATGTTCCCTTAGGTTCAAAATAGCTTCAACAAAATTAGTTTCTTTAGTTTCTTCGCATTTATAAAAAGGTATATCTTCATGCGTATCTCTAATTTTATTGATAGTAGTATTGATCATTCTAACTAATAAATTTAATTTAGCTTTTTGTTTTGAGTCACATGAATCTACCAAATCATTCAGTAACGGAAAGTCATAATTAATCTCAAGCAAAGGGCCTTTATTAGAATGAATTTTTCGCAAAAACTTGGCCTCTTTATCACTTGGTTTATGATCAAACTTCCTTATTCCTCTATTGTAAAATTCCTTTTCAGCTTCAGCTGTTAGTTCTTCAACATACCCTTTAAAAGCTTTAATTAGGTCATGAGGGATCATGACTTGAGATTTAGCAACATTAAGATGGAGTAAATGATCAGCTTTATTTCCGATATCAACTCTTAACCTAGCCAGCTGGATTCGGGGAGCCTTTCTGATCAAGCCATTCCAACCACCATAAATTATCAAGCGATTTGCACGATAGATATATACACCTTCCATATCTAACAAGCTTTTGTTCGGTGTTGTCCAAGCATTATCTGGTTGTTGTGAGTCTTTAATACTGGATGAGGGTAAAATAAACCCTTCCAATTTTATATTATCGTTACCAAAGCCTTTTTGCCTAAACTCAAGCTTCCTAAGGCTCTGTTTGCTTTCAGGAAATGGGTTGAATGGCCTGATATGGGTGTTATTAACTCTAATAGTTAATGGGTCTTTAGAGCTTTCTAAAAACCTATGGAAAACTATCCCCAAATGCTCAGTGGTATTTTGAACGATTTCTCTATGTAATGCCTTTTTTCTGTTATGCTCTTTAAGATATTTTTCAAACTTATAAAGCCCTGACCATATGACTATCGTATTTGGAGAAAAATCCGAAACTTGACCATTAAATTCATTGTTTAATTTATTAAATTCACTTACAAGTTGATAAATTTCATCCTGGTTGTTAACTACTATTTCCCACTTCTTTGTTTTTACTAAGTGATCTACATCCCAGGTTAAGCCATAGTAGTTCTTTTCCCCTTGCTTTCTAGACAATACAGTAAATTTCCGAGTCTGAGAGAATGAAGCAGCCTTCATCCCAAGGCCAAATCGCCCTAAATCAAGTTGAGTTCGCTCCCCCTCTGGGCTCGAACTTGGAAATTGCATGTTATGGATAAGCTCATCACCAGACATACCGTCCCCATTATCAGCAAGAAACAGCTGAAATGGCTCGATATCAGAATCTATCAAGACTTGGATTACATTAGCGTTAGCTGTAACGGAGTTATCGATTAAGTCAGCGATAGCAGCCTCAAGAGTGTATCCCTGTTCAGCAAGAGACTTTATTAAAAAGTCAGCCTTCGGTATCGCATCAATTACATTCATACAGTTAGACAACACAGCTCAAAAATTCCCTACAATATATAGAGTTACTACTTATTTGTACCATTAAAAAGCTAAAAATTCATACTTTGTTTATCGGTTTTCATTTGTTTTTTGATCATTGCATAAATCTGTCTATTCATTCCTTTCCATTCTCCAGTCTTGCACTCCACTCTCCACCTAGGCTACGGTTCTAGAACCAAGGCTTAAGGTATTTGGAAAAGTTTCGCCTACCATTGTTGTAACTTATAATCTGTAAACCTTTGCAGCTGTATGTAGTGAATTAGACAATTTGGCAACATAGTCAGAGCTCTAGATACAAGAAAAAGTAAATCAATTTACGGGGATTGTAATCAGCGTCAATTTTGCTCTGGCATATTGTGGGGTATTTTCAATTTATCTCTAGTATACAGTCCTCCAAAACGCAGCAAGTTACTAAAAATGCCGAGACTGATACATCCCAGCAAACCTTGATGTGCTTATGCTCAACATAGACAAATTATTGGCTAGCTTGATAAGAAAGAAGCAGATTATTGAAAAAGAGGGATTAGCGCAGCTACCTACGCTTTGCATCTACGAACTTAGCTAAGTCTTCCAGATGAACCACCAGCTTTGCCTTTTGCCCTTCCCCCATAGCCACAACAGGAATGAGTAAGCTTCCCGAAAGGTAATGTCGCCTTGCAACCCTATAGGTGACTCCTAGGTACTCTTCACAAAGCTCTGAGAGCGGGACAAGGACTTTTCCATGTTGTTTTAGGAGCAAATCAAAAGTTGAGATTCTTTTCATAGCCTCGATCTCCAGTTATCTACTGGTTATACTATGAACAATGATTTGAAAAGTTTGGCAAAATAACAGGACGTTTTTGCGTGTTTCGACTTTGACTAGCCAATTTATGACGTGAAAAGTTAACTATGGGCACGCAGTGGGCACAAACCAATAATTAAATAGCTTAAATTCATTAGGTTAGTAAAAATTCGCTACTATCGAGCATGGGTGCAACGGATAAGCGGTTAGCCGCGTATTTACTAGTATTGTCAGGTTTCATAAGGTGTTACTCGAAATCTATATACTGCATATATATACAGCAATTTGCTAGAGTTGCCCCAAACTCACCCTTTCAGTACGCATATAGTACGTATCGATGGAGTAGGACGAATGGCATCATTTAGCATTAAAAAAAGAACACTAAAAAGCGGTGAATCACGCTTCACAGTGGACATTGTAGTCAAAAAGAATTCGGCGATTATACACAGGGAATCGAAAACATTCAGGAAAAAAGAACTCGCTAGAACCTATGCAAACAAGCGGGTTCTTGAGCTAGAAAACCCTGACGAATCCGGACAGAAATCCGTACCGCTGTACGTACTTCTGGACAAGTTTATGGAAGAGCCTGATTTATGGGATAAAACAGGGCGAACGAAGCAATACGTTATCAAGCTTCTTCGAGACTGCGACATATCCAAGGTTGAAAGCGACAAGCTAAGAACTAGCGATTTAATCCAACACTGTAAAAACCGGAAAGGTGGAGGAGCTGGCGGTGCAACGGTCTATCACGATGTTGCTTACCTCCGTTCTGTAATGAAAAAGTCTAAGCCTGTCTTCAACGTCGACACCAATCACCAGATATTTGATGAAGCCGTACCCGTCCTGATTGATATGGGATTAGTCGGCAAGAGTCAGAAACAAACACGTCGCCCTACCTCTGAAGAACTGAAACTCTTAAAGCTTGGGTTAGAGCAACGTGAGTCTTTCCGGCCAAACGGTACAACTCGAATCCCATTCACTGACATTCTTGAGTTCAGCATTCTTACTTGTATGCGAATTGGTGAAGTCTGCAAGCTGCGTTGGGAAGATCTCAACCAAGAACATAAAACGATACTCGTTAGAGATAGAAAAGACCCAAGGAAGAAAGATGGCAATCACATGATTGTTCCGTTACTTGGTGAATCATTCGAGATCGCACTTAAACAACCGAACAAAGGCGAACTCATTTTCCCGTACAACTCACGAAGTGTTAGCGCAGGCTTTCAAAGAGTTAGAGATGAGCTGGGTATAGAAGACTTGAGATATCACGATTTGAGGAGAGAGGGAGCAAGTCGATTGTTTGAAAAGGGCTACTCAATTGAAGAAGTAGCCCAAGTGACTGGTCATCGGAACTTGAATATCTTATGGCAAGTTTATACTCAATTATTTCCACACAAACTACATACCAAGCATAACAACTAGTTACTAACCCTCTGATACCGATAAGCTTGAAACTGCCCTGGAGTTTTCATTAGCTACAAAGCTTAATTTAACTCTTTCACCATCCACCGACGCATCTATATCCATATCAAAATAGGTGCGTTCAAACCTTAATGATTTAAAATCAACACCAAAAATCTCAGGTAAAATGTCTTTCTTACGAAGTGTCAGCTCATTTGCCCGACCTGCTTCTCTACTTTCAAGTATTTTTTCGTACTCTTCAATACTCGTATCGAAATTAAAGGTTTTGATATTCTTACCGACAACAATGTCTTCACCTTCGAGTAGGTTAGAAATATAAGACAACGTCTCATAATCTTTTCCTGAAATTTCAAAGTCGTCAAATATTGGAACTTTCAAGTTAAACTTAGCTGTTATTTTTTTATAACAATCAATGATATGAATAAGATCACCAAACTCAGAAAAATACTTCAGCTTTTCTTGGTTACCTTCCTCAATCATCAGAGGCTTACTAGCGTCACCTTCTTCAAGTTCAAACCCTAGACTCAAACCACCTCCAGTTTGAAGAACCTCTTTGGCCATCAATATTTTACTAAAAAATGGCAATCTGTTGAGGTCTTTCCCCACCCACTGAGCAGTGTTAATCGTATAACTACATGTAAATTTTGGGCTATTAGCTTCAGATAAATCACAAAAACATGATATGTCGATCAGCTGATTAAAAGCACGAACATCAAATTTAATACCGCCGTTCAAACTTATCAGCTTACCTTTAAAGCTACCAAGATAGACTTCTTCTGAATGTGATAATGCATAAAGGTCGACAGAAATCTTTTTTGAGCTTGGTTGGATGATTAGTTCTTTGCAACCTCCCTCACTGGTATTTAAGGTTTCGAATAGTTTAGACCCGGTGAGCTTAAATTTTTTGCTTGATAGTTTTACTGGCTTACCTGTTTCTCTCATCTTTTCCAAGCTAGATTGAAACTCTTCACCATCTGATTTGTTCATTGATATAGAGAAGCTAGCATCACTTGTTAAAGGGATAACATTTCGAAATGTAGTCCCATTTACAACGTCAGTTTGGACAGAAAATCTACTATCTAATTGGTTAAGGCGATCATCAATAAAACCAACCATCTTTGATGGTACATCCGCAGAAAAAATGGTGTCCTTACCAGATACATAATCCAATGTATTCTTTAGTGCTTTTGATTCAATTTCTTCTTTAGGGAGGAGTTGCTTACCAAGGTTATCTCTCGCAAAGATTAACGTTTGATTCTTCCAATCACGTAAGAGCTCTTCAGAGTAGGAACCATCATCAACATCGATAAGCCTAGAACAAGTAGTACACAGCCAAATACCATTGTCATAATGCTTTCTTTCTGCTTCTGTTTGCTCTTTCTTATAACGAGGCCCTCCAGGTGCAGCAGCACAAATATGAGCCGCGACACCCACGTTCGATAATGAACAGTTATCAATTTTAGACGCTACGGTAAGAACTCTACAGTCGGGTTTTGAACATAAATTCGCAACGTTCTCTCTTAACGAGCGTTTAGTCGATTCAAGAAAATCATGTCTTTTATGAATTGGAGCCATTCACTACAACCTATGAAGTTAACATTGGAGAAACAGCAACACTCTATCCCTTAAGTGTATAAAACAACAAGATATTATTGAGAACCCTTATTTTTATCTAGCTCTACCACTCTTACTTTAAGTTCCCCTAATCCAATTTTGAGCCAGTCAATATCCACTCGTATCGCTGCAACAGTAGCTATACTGGAGACACACCCAGTGACAACGGCAACAATGATTGTTTGATACTCTGCCATTACTTGAACTCATTGCGTAGGGTTTCCCATAGGCCAAATACTATGGGAGCACTTACGCCAATAATGCCACCGAATTGAACACCGTCTGCAGATACACTCGCGGTGATAAGTTCAGGGTGACCAGATACCAAAGCAGCTCCCGCTCCAAGTAACGCTAACCCCTTTTTAGTGGAAGGAGCAGATCATTTTCTTCTGTTCACTTTCTATGACGCGGACTTAAATAACCAACTTTTCAAGTTCGATTCGGTGAGAGGCTTTTCCTTTACTGTGCTTTACCCATAAACGCTTTGGTTGGTATCCATTGGCACGGACCTCAACATCATAATTACCCTCTGGCAATCGCATACCGGCTTGGTACCTAGGCTTAATATTCATTATTCGAACCTTAAAACCCGGTTGGTTCTGTGCATTTGAATTGATGTACATAGGAAACTCCGTTTGGGCTTCATTATTGTTTTTAGCTGAACTCACCGGTTCGCTCTCAGCACGCTGAGTTAAATAACGAGCAAAAACACCATCCAACTCCGCTACCGAATGCTCCAAAGAGGCAGAAAACCCATCAGTAATACGCATACTTTTGTCTATTTGAGCGCCAAGTGGATGAATCAACGGTTGAGTATGTATCACCCAACGAACGGCATAAGAAGCCGACGGAGATAGTGTGTCACTGACTTGCTCTAAGAAAAAGCCAATCGTTGAGTCCGTTTGAGTGTACTTGGATGAAAATACATTCACAGGCACAACAAGAATAACGAATATGACGATAAACGAGCTGCCTATATTCAGAGCCTTGCTCTTCAAGTTCGGTGCTGGCCGTGGTTTATGGTAATTCATCAACACGATAAATTTTCCTGGCAGCTTAAACACCGTTAGGACAACGAGAAATAGCGATAGTCCCATTGATATTGGCGGCACAATGATAGAACGCAATGCCGCTTTGCCTTGTTCAGCATAAGGGCCATCATCAGCAAACTGAGCGCGTGACGCCTCAATATAACCTAGCCAATAATCTCTCTCACGCCTCACATTTGGAACAATAACCTGTTGGTAAAATTGCTTATTATTCCACGTCGCCATCATGGGCTCGACGTAATAACGTTCGCCCATACGATTCTTTATTTGTTGCTGAACTTCGGCTACTTTTTGAAAATCATTCCAAGATAAGTTCGGTTCAATGTCGTAACCCCGCTGCTTTGCCTCGGCATGCCAACGAGCTTTGGTGTCCTTCATAACTTTGTTTCTGACTGCATTTTTAAACACGCTAATTTGGTTTATTTGCCAATTGGAGTCTAAATGGATCCCCTTTCGATGAACTTGAGTACGAACCTTACTTGCTGTTGTAGAGTGGGAGCGAAACTCCGACATAGAGTCGATTCCCATAGGATAACCGGTCTCTTTTAAGAACTGTTTTTGCCACACTGCCAGTATTCGTGGTGTGTAATGAGCGACACTATTGGTATACGTTTTATCTTGAATGGCTTCTCCAGCTTGCCCTGTCGCCTGCTCAATACCGGCTTGGATAACTGATAAGCCTAGAGAACCGAATGCTTCCCCCCAAGATGTTTCACCTTTCGTTCGTCGAAAGGTTTTCTCTAACCAATAATCCATCGGTTGGTGGGGAATCGAGTTATCTTTTAATAAGCGTTCATAGCGATCTTCAATGCGGCTGATACAATTGGCTCTTGAGCTTCCTTTGCGTTTATAACAGCGTTCTTTATCATCAAATAGGTCAAAAATAGGTTGTGCAACTCTTTGTGCTCTCGCCTCTGCTCTCGTTAAATAGGCCTTACTCGCCTGTTGATAATCACGATACCCCGTCGCGACGGTCGACTCGACCTCTTCCCACGCTTGATTGGCCTTTTGATGGCGAGACTCTACCCTCTGATTATACGCCCCAACATGTTTTTGATATTGATGCCACGATTGCTGAACTTCACTCCGTAATACTTTATAGTTCGCATAGTGCTCATCGAAATTGGCGTTTGCTCGATTTTGAATATAACGATCCAAAATTTGAACTTTCTTATCATCAATATGACTTAAGAATGCATCATTGCTGTAAACCAACCCACCGATCAAAGCGAGAAAAGTCATTTCTGACGACTCGGTACTCGCCTCTGAGTTATAAGGGATCCCTTCGATATTAATCGCATTCATCGCTAAACTAGATCGCAGTACAGAGGAAAAGAAAGCCTCCTGTCTCTGCTTTGCACTACTCGGTTCAATCAACCATTTATCTATTACCGCCTTTTGACCAAAAAAAACCGTTGGCCAAACCAAAGCTGTAATCACGACCAACGATGAAATAGCGCGAAACTTCGTCGTGGTCAGCCATCCTTTAAGTAGAAAATCCGCAACAATTAAAGTCACCCCGATCCCTGAGATGGTTCGGCCAAATAGCTCCGTTTTATGTAATTGAGCATCACTAACATCGATTCCACCCGCAATTTCAACCAACTTGGCGTTGAAAGCGACTTCAGGAAAAAGATAAAGAAGTGAACAAAAAAACAACAAAATAGCCAACCATTTCGGCTTCTTATTATTTGTGGTTATTACGTCCTGGCTAGGAACTGGTTTCATCTTAACGCTTCCAAAATTTGTCTATCCCTGTTCTCATCAAACATCATTTTTCTGTCGGCATCGAAATGCTGATCGCATCGTTACTTAAATTTAAATCTTCATCTTGAATATCAAACAGCACTGCTGGCTTCGCGCTCTGCGTTGTTTGCGTTCTTTTTTTCACACCTTTCACGCTAGCAGGCTTGGAATATGACACACTCCTAATGAGACCTCGGTTAGTGATGTAATGGCCATCTTTGAGGTAATCTATTTGTTCATAGAGTCGGTGAAAATCAGCGTCATTGGGTAGGCCAGCAACGGTTTCGCCTGCTAACGTTGTGGGTTGGTAGCCATTTGATTGAACGACAAGCTGTGGAGCAAGCTGCTGACAAATAGAGAACTTACTGGTATCCATGATCGCCTCATCTGGTAGAGGTCGACCTGCCTTAGCTAACGAGACCAATTGATCTTGGTGGTAATCCGTTCCGTTAATCGTATAAGTCACCACCTTCATGCCTTGCGCTTTCGCACGGCTGTAAATTGTCGCATATTGTCGGTAACTTCTTATATCAACATGTAATCCACTATTGGGGCCAAGTATTCGTTTTACCGTTTTAGCGGAATGTTTGGGCTTATGCTTACGATAACGCCCCTCCATAGCAAAGGCGCGATCGATATTCTTTTTATTTTTCTGATAATAATCATCAGAACCCATGCCTCGTTTTGCATCCCGCTTAAACTGAGCAACCGACGCCGAATGAGGCTCCCATACATACCCAAGATAAACACTTGAATTGATTTCCCGCATTTTTTTCAGAACGTCCATATCCATTGATGAATAAAAATAGTTTCTATAGGGGAGACTTTGTCTGGCCATTTCGTCGAGTTTAAACAAATCTTCCATGGAGCCATCTGATGTTTTTATTTCAATATTAAGGGGTTGTTCAATCGTTGCGTAATGGTACCAATCATTCACGGCTTCATTGAAATAAGCGGGACGATACCCATCTAATGTTCCGTCAGGGCTCCTTCCACTCAGAGAGTTCCACTCACTACTCTTCATACGACTCACGCGATATCGCTTACCATCACTACGAGCGGTTGCTCTTCCTGTTTCTATGTCGTGATGTACAACCCAATCTTTATCACGCGTCAGCATCACATCAATTTCTGCTCCATCAAAACCACTTACCGCCGCCATTTGAATCGCATTACGAGAGTTTTCAGCATAATTAGAGCTGCCACGGTGGGCGATAACATCAATAGGGCACTGCCCTTTGATGTAAGAGATATCCCCTCCCATGGTTTGATAAAGATTGCGCGATTTTAACGCCAACTGCATATCACGAAACATTTCTCGCCCCTCTGCTGAGTTATGATTCGAGATTAGTTTTGCATCTGCAGGTAATCCAAGCCCTCGCTCCAAGGTTGGTTGTGGTGGTGTTACTTTATCTGTAGATGAACATCCCTGAATAAGAGCAATAGTAGTGACAAGCAGCCCTCTTGAAAGCGTGGTTACACGTGAAGGTGGTGAAAACATGAGATCCTTATCCGTTGGTAGCTTATATGTGACATAACTGGGTTTCACACGCTGAGCACGACAAAGTCGGCCTCCAAGCACGGAGACCGCAAAGTGCTAATATATGATGACTCCAACCATTGATTTCGATTGTTGATATGTTGTTGGAGTGGACGTATTTAATGGTTCAATTTGATTGAAAGCAAAGGCTCAAAAACTCATAAATACAAATCATGATTACATTATTTCATCAAATAATAATTGAATAAGCCCTTGTTCATCTGGGATGTCATACCCCTTTCGACATGGATAAGCCAAACCATCTGTGAAGTTCAAAAACGAAAAGCTATTGTCTATGCTTTCGCTCCCCTCTTCATCCTGCCATGGTTCAATAGTACTGTTCTGTTTAGTCACGATATAACCACACGAATTGACAGGCATCTCGGTCTTACGATTTAAGACTATCTTATGATTGGAATTATTGTAGTGATTTACTCGAATCTTACCGGCTAACGCTAGATATATCGCCCCTGCGGCGCCCAAAAGCAAAGTATGGCCGATAACTTTACCTGTCGCACTCGCTACGGCGATTCCAACATTAGCAGTCGCACTCGCGATGCTTTGACCTCGGTTTCCATAACGGTCTGTAGAATACACGTAATCCACGCTATGTTTTCTTTCAACGCGAGCACGTTGTCTGACAGGAGTATGGTTTATGTACTCTTGACCACCAAAAGCATCAAAGTTGTGTATTAATACCGGAACACAATGATAAGTTTCTCCATTCCAGTTCACTACACGAGCCTTCATTTGCCATGGATAATACTCTTCATCTAAATATTTCTTACATAAAGCTGGTAACAAATGGCTAAGTAACGCTGTGTTGTGATCGCTCTGCGCCATGTTGTACAGTCCTTGCGTTATTGATCGGGCCTGCTCTTGATCTCCTGATCTTGCGGCAACGATAAAGAGAATGACCTCGCCCCAAAAAGTATCGTTGATCAAGTAGTCAACCGGCAAATTATCGATTTCGATTAAAGCTCGTGGAACATCTTCATCGGACAAAGCCTCCAATACTGCAGACAAGTGATGCACGCGATCTTGAGGCTTTGCAATAGGTTCGTAATATGCGTCCCATCGTTCAACAAAGGTCTTCCAACGCATTATTTTTTTAAACTCCTCAGTTACTCCTTCCGTGGTGAGTAACTTAGGTTCAATATATTTTGCAATGTGCTTTTTATGACCGTCTCGCTTTTTCATCGCCTTTGTGTAAATTTTGCTATCAGACTTGAATAAGTGCAGTGCTAAACCATAGCTTTCATACCATTCACCAAGGTTAAGATGACTACTTTCTAATGAAGCTTTAGCCAAAGCGTCAAAATGCTTTTTCATTTTATTCCCTTCCAATTTGACGACTTAAATAAAGATAAAGGCGATGACTAAAATAATAGCTGCGGCTATAGCCAGTTTGATGTATAGCTCATTTTTTTTAACTCTTGGTTCTTCCACTTCTTCAAGCTTATCCCTCATGGCCTTAAAGTCATCCAAACGTTGTTGATAACGTTTTTCTCTTTGATTATAGATGGACAACAGTTTCAGAAATGATTCTTTGTTTACTTGCTCCACAGCTTAACTCCAAGCATTTGAAATTAAGACTAAAACTCCAATACACCATGACAAGCTCATGTTGACAGGAGGGGTCAATAGTCTTCTTCTAGTCTATATTAGGCATCGATTTTAGCGAATAAGGAACAATATGCGATAAGAAATGTGATTTAAAACAGCACATTATTGTAAGAAAAATTAATTGAGCTAAATTGAACTCAAATGAAGATGTCATATCAACTTTACCTCATACTTTTTTATAAACCTATTCACCAGATCTCTAATTCAACCTCATTAATCAGTTATGCCTTGAGTCACACTGTCATTTTGAGTTACCTTGTCTTATTCAAAGTCGTGGGTCACAATACGCTCTGTACCTGACTTTAATAGAAATCATTGGCTCCCAAAACGTAATAACCTAGAAATAAGGTTTGATTAGGGATGTCCGATTGAATGGTGAAAAATTTGGACCACACATTAATAGAGCAAGTTGAAGGGATATGCGCATCGCGAGGCGTTAGATTAACACCTCAAAGAAAGCGAGTGTTTGAGCTCATCCTCTCTAATAAAAAAGCCTCCAGTGCTTATGAATTATTAGAGCAGTTGAAAGTCAGTGAACCGCAAGCCAAGCCACCTACAGTATATCGCGCTTTGGATTTCTTGTTGGAGCAAGGTTTCATTCACAGAGTTGAGTCAACCAATAGCTTCATATGCTGCTGCTCTTGCAATGCCAACAAACATTTCTCCCAACTACTGATCTGCGATAAATGTGGCACTGTGATAGAACTGCAGGACGATGCGCTTGTCACCCTACTCGCCAGTAACGCTGAGAAGCATGGCTTTCAATTGACTAATCATGTCATTGAATCGCATGGCATTTGCCAATCTTGCTCCTCCGAGATGAAAGAATAAGATTATAGAAGAACATTATGCGCGCTGAATTTGTAAACCCGTTTTTAGCTTCTTTGATGAACGTATTAAAAACGATGGCTTCTCTAGAATTGAAGCCACAAAAACCGAGAGTTAAGAAAGATGAAATCGCTCGTGGTGATGTATCCGGCCTAATTGGTATGGTGGGTACACAATCTCGTGGCTCTATGTCGATCACCTTTGATGAAGGTCTCGCTCTCGAAATCATGGAAAACATGCTTGGTGAACGACCAAACGGCCTCAACGAAGAAGTGACCGATATGGTGGGTGAAATCACTAACATGGTGACTGGCGGTGCGAAACGTATTCTTGCGGAAAGCGGTTTTGACTTCGATATGGCAACACCAATCGTGGTTTCCGGTAAAGGTCATACGATTCGTCACAAGTGTGATGGGGCAATCATCATCATGCCTTTCTCATCTCAATGGGGTAATGCTTTCATCGAGATCTGTTTCGAATAGAGACAATCGAGTAAATATAAAACGAAAGGCTGACGTACATACGTCAGCCTTTTTTATTGCCGTAAAATCAACGGACATAAAAAACGCCAACCGAAAGGCTGGCGTTTACAGTTATTACTTGGTGTTACTTAAACAGTCTTAAGCTTTAAGCGCTTTAAATGCGTTGATTAGACCGTTAGTTGAGCTGTCGTGAGACGTTACTTGAGCATCGTCAGCAAGCTCTGGAAGAATTTGGTTTGCTAGTTGCTTACCAAGTTCTACACCCCATTGGTCGAAGCTGAAGATGTTCCAGATAACGCCTTGAACGAAGATCTTGTGCTCGTACATCGCGATTAGGTTACCTAAAGAGCGAGGGTTGATTTGCTTAACAAGAATAGAGTTCGTTGGACGGTTACCTTCAAATACTTTGAAAGGTACAAGCTCAGCCACTTCTTCAGCTGTTTTGCCAGCCGCTAGGAATTCAGCTTCCACTGTCTCTTTTGTCTTACCGAATGCTAGTGCTTCAGTTTGAGCAAAGAAGTTAGACATCAACTTCTGGTGGTGATCAGATGCTGGGTTGTGGCTGATAGCAGGAGCAATGAAGTCTGATGGGATCAGCTTAGTGCCTTGGTGAATCAGTTGGTAGAAAGCATGCTGACCGTTTGTACCAGGTTCGCCCCAGATGATAGGACCTGTTTGGTACTCTACCGGGTTGCCTTCACGGTCTACAAACTTACCGTTTGATTCCATGTTGCCTTGCTGGAAGTAAGCTGCAAAACGGTGCATGTACTGGTCGTAAGGTAGAATTGCTTCTGACTCAGCGCCGTGGAAGTTGTTATACCAAATACCGATAAGCGCAAGGATTACTGGAATGTTGCTTTCAAACTCAGTTGAAGCAAAGTGGTTATCCATCTCGTGAGCACCTTCTAGTAGCTCAACGAAGTTATCGAAGCCAACAGATAGTGAGATAGAAAGACCGATTGCAGACCATAGTGAGTAACGACCACCAACCCAGTCCCAGAATTCGAACATGTTGTCAGTATCAATACCAAACTCAGCGACCGCAGTTGCGTTAGTTGATAGTGCTGCGAAGTGTTTAGCTACGTGTGCGTTGTCACCCGCTTCAGCCAAGAACCAATCACGTGCAGAGTGCGCGTTAGTCATTGTTTCTTGAGTCGTGAATGTTTTAGATGCCACTAAGAATAGCGTTGTTTCTGGGTTAAGAGGCTTAAGTGTCTCAACGATGTGAGTGCCATCTACGTTAGAAACGAAGTGCATGTTTAGGCGAGTTTTGTATGGCGTTAGTGCTTCAGTCACCATGTATGGACCAAGATCCGAACCGCCGATACCGATGTTTACAACATCAGTGATCTCTTTACCTGTGTAACCTTTCCACTCACCAGAAACGATGCGGTGTGTGAACAGTTCCATTTTTGCTAGTACAGCGTTAACTGCTGGCATTACGTCTTTGCCGTCAACCATTACTGGCTTGTCGCTACGGTTACGTAGAGCAGTGTGAAGTACTGAACGACCTTCAGTCTTGTTGATTGCATCACCACCGAACATTGCTTCGATTGCAGACTTAACTTCAGTCTCGTTCGCAAGAGCAAATAGGTGCTGCATAGTTTCAGCATCGATAAGGTTCTTAGAGTAATCCACTAAGATGTCAGAACCGAAACGAGTAGAAAAGCTCTCGAAACGCTTTGCATCTTGAGCAAACAGCTCTTTCATATCCATATCTTGAGCAGACTCAAAATGTGCCGTTAGAGCTTTCCACGCTTGTGTTTGCGTTGGGTTGATATTTTTCAACATGGTATCTATCCCGATGTTACTGTAGGTTTTATTCTAAACGTCACCTGGGTGATGAATAGAACCCCCGATTAGGCGAAAGTTTATATTTTTCTGTGATGACCAAACCGCGTCACCACTGAAAGATTCTTTGTAATTTTTTTTCACGACGTATTATGCCGCATATGAAGAGCTGTACCTTGAGATAAATCAGGATTAGATTTCCTGACAGAAGAATCGGTACAGACTCTAGCTCTAACATAATTAAATGTGAGCGATACCTGATAAATTCAAGTTCAAAAGATAGCGTTAAACCACTTTTTTTCCAAATACATTATAAAGGATGGCGTATGTGGATTCAGAAGACTATACACCTAAATGCACGAAAGCGTGGATTTCATCTCATTACTGATGAAATTGAACAACAGATACACGATATCAATTCTCTATCTGTTGGTTTATTACATCTTTTTATCCAACATACCTCTGCCAGCCTCACGCTAAACGAGAACGCTGATCCTACCGTCCGTACCGATATGGAGTCGCACTTTAATAAGTTTGTCCCAGAGCGAGCGCCCTACTACAGACACACCTATGAAGGTGATGATGACATGCCTGCCCACATTAAAGCATCGACACTTGGCACCAGTGTGACAATACCAATTAGCAATGGTCGTTTAGCTTTAGGAACATGGCAGGGTATTTACTTAGGAGAGCACCGAGATTGTGGTGGAAGCCGAACTGTGATTGCTACGATGCAAGGTGAGTAGACTGCTTGAAAACAAGATCTCCTTAATAAAAACAATATCTTGTTAATAAAAAAGAGTGATGTGTTTCCACGACCACTCTTATAAAAATAGTATTTGGCCTACTGTAGGCCGAAAGGTTTAGAAGGGCTGGTTTATCATAACCCTAAAGGCCCCTTCGTCACCACCTCGCGCCAACTCAGCACGTACAACAATACCTTCCACTTGGAAACGCACCGCGCCACCTAAGCTCCATTTCATGTCCGAGTGCAGTGTTTTGATGTCGTACTCATCGGCAACGCGCCCTAATTCAGCAAACGCTACCCATTGCCACCAAGGCAAATCGTAGTAGTTTATCAGTGGGATATCGCCAAGTGGTTGCCAGTCAGGAAGTACTCGGTACTCAGCAGAATAATGAACTGCAGAGCGACCGTGATAACGACCTCCGGTATAACCTCGTAAACGATACAAGCCACCCAATCGAGCTTGCTCCGTTTCTGGTGGGCGAGCACAATCTTGCCCAGAGCAGTTATCCCACGTTGGCGTGTCAGCGGTATAGAAATCAAATGCTAAAACTTGTTGATCGAATAAGTCCCCTAAAGGACCTAAAGCAAAGTACTGGCTATTTTGGAAGGTCCACTTAAGCCACAAGTCATCGTTAGACCAACTCTCTGCGCCAGTGGTGAACTCAAGGTTAGTGTGAGAACCTCTGGTCGGGTTGCGTGTGCTATCACGGTTATCCCAATCAAACGCCAAACTAAAGCCTGTTGCCTCCTCGGTATTATTTAAACCTTCCAACTCACGAGCAGTATAAAAAGGCGTAAATAGAATCGAACTGACACCCGATTCGATTGGCGAAGCAAAGCTCACATCTTTGATTGGCTGAAAAGCACCGAGTAAACCGTGTTCTGCAACGTTGCCCCAAGGTAGCAAATACTTAAACTCAAACTGATAGTTTTGCTCTAAGCCATCAGCAATGGTTTTGTCATCGATAGATGAATCATTATCGCCTTGAGAACCAATGTAATACGGGTTGTCGTTGAAGCGCGCTTGATACATCTGAGTGCTAAACAATACGTTCTCAGACAAGGCATAGTTAAAAGCCGATAGAAAACCGACGTAACTGTCTTTGTCTGAATAGAGTGCCATACCAAACAGAGCGGCTTGAGGTTGCCAAACACCCTTTGCGACACCCGCAACCCCAAAGGTGTTACCCATGGTTTCGGTGCTGAAGTAGAAAGGGACAAAAGCTGAATCTTTTTCTTCACTCGCAGCGGAAGAAGAAAAGCTGACACCGAGTAATGTCATTGCAGACATTAGCCAGTTTCGAGTCGTTCGCTTGAACATAATTTACTTATCAAGATCCATGATTACTTCACATATTCCATCGCAACACGCGAAGTCAGCTTAGTGACTAACTCGTAAGCGATAGTGCCGATATGTTCAGCCACTTCTTCTGAAGGTAAATCTTTACCCCACAGAGTCGCTTCATCACCCACTTTATCTGCCGCATCAGGGCCTAGATCAACCGTTAGCATGTCCATTGATACACGTCCTGCGATCGGTACTTTTCGACCGTTAACGAACACTGGAGTACCGTTAGGTGCAGTACGAGGATAACCATCACCGTAACCAATCGCGATAACACCAACCTTGGTATCACGTTCACTGGTCCAGTTTCCGCCATAACCCACACTTTCACCGGCTTTCACATCGCGAACGGCAATTAGGTGTGAGGTCAGGGTCATCACAGGCAAAAATCCAAGCTCTTGCGCTGATTTATCAACAAACGGAGAGACACCGTAAGATATGATTCCCGGACGAACCCAATCAAGGTGGCTGTCTGGCCAAGCGAGTAAACCCGCAGAGGCAGCAAGTGAACGCTCCCCTTCACAACCTTCAGTAAGCGACAAGAAAAGCTCTGTCTGTTCAACGGTGGTTGCTCTATCCAGTTCATCAGCACAACCGAAGTGGCTCATGTAACGTAGAGGTTTGGCAACATTCGCACATTGATGCAAACGCTCAACAAAGTTTTGGTATTGCTCAGGGCGAACACCTAATCGGTGCATACCACTGTCGACTTTTAGCCATACCACAACGGGTGTTTCCAAATCCGCATTCTCTAGCGCGCTTAATTGCTCTTCACAATGCACCACCGTTTGAATGTTATTGGTCACCAAGATTGGCAAATCGCCCGAAGAGTAAAATCCTTCCAGCAACAAAATAGGTTTAACAATGCCACCAGCACGAAGTTGTAACGCTTCTTCAATACGCGCCACACCAAAAGCATCAGAGCTTTTTGAATGCTTGGCTATATGCAGTAAGCCGTGTCCGTAGCCATTGGCTTTCACAACAGACATGACCTTGCACTGAGGAGCCTTCGACTTTATCTGGTTCAGGTTATGTTC
Source organism: Vibrio sp. 10N.261.55.A10 (assembly GCF_041470825.1). Classification (NCBI taxonomy): domain Bacteria; kingdom Pseudomonadati; phylum Pseudomonadota; class Gammaproteobacteria; order Vibrionales; family Vibrionaceae; genus Vibrio; species Vibrio sp. 10N.261.55.A10. The sequence goes on from NZ_JBFRNC010000008.1 coordinate 39,194, forward strand.
GAGCGCGTTTAAGTCAATGCTCGCCGTCGCCGCTTTCATGTAAGTCATTAGCGATTACTCATCATCAAATGCAGGGCCTGCATAGTTATCAAATCGGGAGTGTTGGCCTTGGAACGTAAGACGAACCGAACCGATCGGGCCGTTACGTTGCTTACCAAGGATGATCTCAGCAATGCCTTTCAATGAACTATCTGGGTTATAAACCTCATCACGATAGATGAACATGATCAAATCGGCATCTTGCTCAATCGAACCTGATTCACGCAAGTCCGAGTTAACTGGGCGCTTATCAGCACGTTGCTCTAGGGAACGGTTAAGCTGAGAAAGTGCCACAACCGGAACGTTGAGCTCTTTTGCTAGCGCTTTCAATGAGCGAGAAATCTCGGCGATTTCAAGAGTACGGTTATCAGATAACGAAGGTACACGCATTAATTGAAGGTAATCTATCATGATCATAGAGATACCATCGTGTTCACGAGCAATACGTCGAGCACGAGAACGCACCTCTGTTGGCGTTAGACCCGAGCTGTCATCGATATACATATTCTTCTTATCCATCAGAATACCCATACTCGACGAAATACGAGCCCAATCTTCATCGTCTAACTGACCAGTACGAATCTTGGTTTGATCTACGCGAGAAAGTGACGCAAGCATACGCATCATCAGCTGTTCGGCTGGCATCTCTAGCGAGAAGATTAAAACCGGTTTGTCTTGCTTCATCGCTGCGTTTTCACACAAGTTCATCGCAAATGTGGTTTTACCCATCGATGGACGAGCAGCAACAATGATTAAGTCAGAGCCTTGTAGGCCTGCTGTTTTCTTGTTGAGGTCGTTGAAGCCAGTATCGACACCTGTCACACCATCTTGCGGTGTTTTGTACAGGATCTCGATACGCTCTAGTGTCTTCTCCAGAATGCTATCAACGTTTTGTGGACCTTCGTTTTCACTTGCACGGCCTTCGGCAATCGCGAAGACTTTACTTTCAGCCAGATCAACAAGTTCTTCCGATGTACGACCTTGAGGGTCATAACCAGAATCAGCAATCTCATTCGCGACACCAATTAGGCTACGAACAAGTGCACGTTGCGCTACGATATCCGCATACGCATTGATGTTTGCGGCACTTGGTGTGTTTTTCGCTAAGTCAGCTAGGTAAGCAAAGCCACCCACTTCTTCAAGTTGCTCACGCAGCTCTAAATGTTCAGAGAGTGTAATAAGATCCAGAGGAGAACTTTCTTCAAGGATATCCTTTACCGCTTCAAAGATCAGACGGTGAGGACGGCTATAAAAGTCTTTGGCCACAACCTTTTCGGCAACCGTATCCCAGCGTTCGTTATCTAATAACAAACCGCCAATAACAGATTGCTCAGCTTCTAATGAATGTGGCGGGACCTTGATGGCGTCCACCTGATCGTTGGCTGATTTCTGACTTTTGGTATCCACTATGACTACACTCAATAACTAATAATGATCGTTCATTATACCCAAGAACATCCGTTTGTAATCCGATCCTATGAGTTTGTTTTATTCTTCAGGAAGAATTTACCTATTGCTGACGGAATTAACCAAGGGTAGCATTACGATCCTGCCATTCACTCACTGTATAACTAGAGGTATGCGTGTCCAAATTATTGGCTCTGAGCACTTGTCTTCTAAGCACTGGTCTCCTGAGCGCTCCGATGGCCTTAGCTGATGATGCTAAAGCCTCTGTTGATGCAATCCTCGACTCTATAGTAGTTCCAGAACCTACTGCTGAGCCGATCGTCGTTGCACCGACACCTGAAGAAAAAGATATGGATATCGCACCAAGTGATACGGCTGATACAGAACTGCCGAGCCCACTAAAAACGGAAGTCGAATTCGGATATCAGTCGCATACTGGTAATTCTGATTCACGATCGCTTAACGCACGCCTTAACGGTGAGTACACGGCTGGCCGTCATAGAACCAGTGGTGAATGGAAATACTACAACCTCTACAAAGATGGCGAAGAAGATAAAAGGCAATCGACTTACTCAGCTCAGAGTGACTACAAGTTAAGCCCTAAAACCTACCTTTACGGCAGTTTCAAAGGTGTCGATTCACGATACAGTGCTTACTTTAAGGACTACACTATTTCGAGTGGTCTGGGTTACCAGTTTTCGAATACCGAAGAGTTTGTGTTGGAAGTCGAAGTTGGCCCAGGTTTTCGTTACCAAGAACCTAACCTTGATGAATTAGACGACGATGACATCATCTTCCCTGAGATTGTTGAAGAGGCAATTTTCCGTGGCAACGTGAATACGTCATGGCAGGTGTTGAAGAATTTGCAGCTCAAGGCAGACGTGACGCTTGTCTCTGGTCACAGTAACCTAAAGTTTGATACTGAGTTAGAAGCCATCAACGATATTACTGACAATATCGCGCTGAAGATCGCTCACTCTCGCCAGTACCACGATAAAGTGCCTGAAGGCTTAAGCAAACAAGACTCTGTTCTATCGATCAACTTGCTCTTCCAGTTCTAATCTTAGGCCACCTCTAACCTTGAGAACAACTTGTTCAGCAATAACAGCTTATGGATCACCGTAAGCTTTTTACCTACTGTAGCCCTTCCTTGTACTTTCCTATATTCCAGACATAAAAAAACACCAGCCGAAGCTGGTGTTTAAAACTTTCAAAAGAAAGAATTCGTCTTGGTACTGAAATTACTCAGCTGCAACGATAGCGATTTTCGCAGTAGCAAAAACTTCAGAGTGAAGTTGGATGCTTACTTCGAATTCGCCGATGTTACGTAGAGCGCCTTCAGGTAGGCGTACTTCGCTCTTAGCTACTGCAACACCTGCCGCTGTAATAGCGTCAGCGATGTCACGAGTACCGATAGAACCGAATAGTTTACCTTCGTCACCAGCTTTAGAAGCGATTGTAACGCCTTCTAGAGTGTTAACGCTCTCTGCACGAGCTTCAGCAGCAGCTAGTTGCTCAGCAACTTTAGCTTCTAGTTCAGCACGACGAGTTTCGAACATAGCAACGTTGTCTTTAGTTGCCATAACTGCTTTACCCTGTGGGATAAGGAAGTTACGAGCGTAACCAGATTTAACGTTTACTTGGTCGCCAAGGCCACCTAGGTTACCGATCTTATCAAGTAGAATAACTTGCATTATCTTAGTCCTCTTAAACTATTATTAACTATTACCGATTACTGATGCTTGTCAGTGTACGGTAGTAGAGCTAGGTAACGAGAACGCTTGATAGCGCGAGCTAGTTGACGCTGGTACTTAGCGCTTGTACCAGTGATACGGCTAGGTACGATTTTACCAGCTTCAGTGATGTAGTTTTTAAGAGTTGCTACGTCTTTGTAGTCAATCTCTTGTACGCCTTCTGCAGTGAAACGGCAGAATTTACGACGACGGAAGAAACGAGCCATGGGCTATCTCCTGATCTTAAATTTAGTAAAGCGGTCTTTCACAATTATCGAAATAACTATCAATGACCTAAAACAAGTTGAGAATTTTTTAAGGCGTTAAGCCAAAAAAGAATTACTCAGCAGCTGCTTCTGGTTTAGCTTCTGTACGCTCTTCGCGACGAGGAGCACGCTCTGCACGCTCTTCTTTTTGCTTAAGCATAATAGATTGCTCAGTCACAGCGCCTTTAGTGCGCATGATCATGTTACGTAGAACTGCATCGTTGAAACGGAAAGCAGTTTCTAGCTCGTCAATCACTTCTTGACCAGCTTCAACGTTCATAAGAACGTAGTGAGCTTTGTGAAGCTTGTTGATTGGGTAAGCCATTTGACGACGACCCCAGTCTTCTAGACGGTGGATAGTACCGCCAGCTTCAGTGATAGAACCAGTGTAACGCTCGATCATGCCAGCAACTTGCTCGCTTTGATCAGGGTGAACCATGAATACGATTTCGTAATGACGCATTTGGTTGCTCCTTACGGATTATTAGCTTCCACGAGTGGCCCGGTCGTCCAGAGGAAGCAAGGAACTAAAGATAAATGACCGAGTTTTAAGGACGGCAAATGTTATAGAAAGAACCCGGTATTGGCAAGCGCTATTTGGTGAATAATGAAACAGTTTTTCTGTCGCCATCTAGCCATCCGACAAACCGATGGATTTTGCTATAACAGCCTAAAAAGAAACGCCCACCAGCAAGTGGTGAGCGCTAATAAATTCATAGACTTAAAGCAGCGTTAACGCATTACTGAGCTAAACGCTGTCTTACCGCTTCGAACAGGCAAATACCCGACGCCACAGAAACATTTAAGCTCGATACGCTACCTGCCATTGGAATCTTAATCAGATCATCGCAAGTTTCACGAGTTAAACGACGCATACCGTCACCTTCTGCACCCATAACTACCGCAAGAGGACCCGTTAGCTTCGCTTGATAGATATCATGCGTTGCTTCACCTGCCGTACCCACAAACCATACGCCCTGCTCTTGCAGTGCACGCATTGTGCGAGCTAGGTTGGTTACGCGCACGAGAGGAACCGTTTCAGCTGCGCCACATGCAACCTTGCTTACCGTTGCTGTTAACGGCGAAGAGCGATCTTTAGGTACGATAACAGCAGCGACACCTGCGGCATCCGCGTTACGTAGACAAGCGCCTAGGTTATGAGGGTCTGTTACGCCGTCTAGAACTAACAGCAAAGGCTGTTCGTGCTGCGCTAGGATATCGTCTAGGTGAGTTTCATTAAGCTGCTTAGCAGGCTTCACCTTAGCAATAAGACCTTGGTGATTCGCACCTTGTGCTTTTTCATCCAACGGCTTACGACCCATCTGTTGAATCGACACACCAAACTGTTGCAGTTGGTTCAGTAATGGAAGAAGACGCTCGTCTTGGCGACCTTTCAATACATACGCTTCGATAAAACGTGCAGGATCTTTTTCTAGTACGGCTTTCACCGCGTGAATACCGTAAATAAATTCGTTACTCATTGTCTCAACTTACTCTTATTGCTCAGAGATGAATGACATCAATGCCGATGCATCCCTCTCTGTGTTGTTCATTTCGAGAGTATGCGTCTTGTGCCTGATACTCTCGCATTAAAGTCATTTCACACTAAATCAGTAGGCGCTAAACCTGATTAGCAGAGCGCCTTATTTAGCCTTAAGATCTATCAGTCTTAAGAGTTATCAGCCTTTGGCTTACGGCTTGCAGCACGCTTTTTCTTAGCGCGAGCTTTAGCAGCACCGGTTTTATTCGCTGGCTTTTTATTCTTAGCAGGGCCTTCGCTGCTTCCGTCAGGTCGCTTAGTTGGCTCAACCATAGGCTTCGCTGATACACCTGGCTTATTACTCTTCACTGCTGAGCGCTTCTTGCTTTTCGCCTTTTTCATCGCTTCTGCTGCACGCTTCTTGGCTGTTTTGCCTTTGCCACGCGGCTGACGATCAGTGTCTTCTAAGTCAAAGTCGATTTGGCGAGTTTCTAAATTAACCGCAGAAACCTTCACTTTAACCGAATCACCTAAGCGGTAGATATTACCTGAGCTTTCACCCACTAGACGCTGACCAACAGCATCAAATTGGTAGTAATCATTCGCTAGCGCTGAGATGTGTACCAAGCCATCAATGTGCAGTTCAGTTAGACGAACAAAGAAGCCAAAACCAGTCACGTTGGCAATCACACCATCCATCACCTCACCGACATGGTCTTGCATGTATTCACACTTCAACCAGTCGTTTACTTCACGCGTTGCGTCATCAGCACGACGTTCAGTCATTGAACACTGCTCGCCGTAGAAGTCCATATCATCGAAAGTGTAGTGGTAACCACCAGTTGGCGTCCAACGTTCGCTGTTACGACCTTCTTCTTTCGCAATAAGGTACTTAATCGCACGGTGCAATAGCAAATCTGGGTAACGACGAATTGGCGAGGTAAAGTGAGCATAGCGTTTAAGAGCTAAACCAAAGTGACCCGCGTTATCCGCGTTGTATACCGCTTGCTTCATTGAGCGTAGCAGCATAGTTTGGATTAATTCACGATCTTCACGTTCATTAATCTGTTGCATCAGTTGTGCATAGTCTACTGGTGATGGCGACAGACCACCTTCCAGTGTTAAACCTAATTCACTTAAAAAGCTCTTGAAGCCCATTAAGCGCTCTTCGCCCGGAGTTTCGTGAACACGGTACAGCGCAGGCTCTTTCGCTTTTTCTACGTAAGATGCCGATGCGATATTCGCAAGAATCATACATTCTTCGATGATCTTGTGTGCATCGTTACGAATTACTGGCTCAATACGGTCAATCTTACGATCCGCATTGAAGATAAACTTAGTTTCTACCGTTTCAAATTCAATCGCACCACGTTCGTCACGCGTTTTCTTAAGCACCTTATACATCTTATGAAGCTCTTCAAGATGTGGTACTTCAGGTTCGTAACGCTCACGTAATTCTTCATTGCCATCTAAGATCGCGCCTACTTTGTTATAAGTAAGACGAGCATGAGAATTCATTACCGCTTCGTAGTGCTTGTAGCCTGACAGTTTACCTTTGTCTGAGATAGTCATCTCACACACCATACATAAACGGTCTACCTGAGGGTTCAATGAACACAAACCATTTGAAAGCACTTCTGGCAGCATTGGCACGACTTGTGACGGGAAGTATACCGAGTTACCACGGTTAATCGCTTCTTTGTCTAGCGCTGTATCTGGGCGAACGTAGTAACTTACGTCAGCAATCGCTACCCATAGACGCCAGCCGCCGCCTTTCTTCGCTTCACAGTAAACCGCATCATCGAAGTCACGCGCATCTTCACCATCAATGGTAACCAATGGCAGTTTACGCAGGTCTACACGTCCTTCTTTTGCTTCTTCAGGAACATGCTCACCTAGGTTTTCGATTTGCTTATCTACCGCTTCAGGCCACTCTTGTGGGATCTGGTGAGTACGGATCGCAATCTGCGTTTCCATACCCGGCGCCATGTTTTCACCAAGAACTTCGGTTACTTTCCCCATCATGTTACGAGAACGACCACCGCGATCCGTAATTTCAATCACAACCACATTACCCATTCGAGCACCGCCTTTATGCTCAGTAGGGATCTGGATGTCGTGACTAATACGCGAATCATCAGCAACAACGTAAGAATGCCCGTACTCTAGGAAGAAGCGACCAACAAGTGGCGTTTTACGCTCTTCAAGCACACGAACCAAGCGACCTTCACGACGGCCACGCTTACTGTTGTCAGTAGGCTGAACCAATACGTAATCACCGTGCATGATGGTTTTCATCTGATGATGCGGCAGCACGATATCATTGTCTTTACCCACACTGCCGTCTGGGCGAACCCAACCATGACCGTCTTTATGACCAATCACATAGCCTTTGATCAGTTCCATCTTCTCAGGCAATGCGTAGCACTGACGACGAGTAAAGATAAGCTGTCCATCACGCTCCATTGCACGCAAACGACGACGCAGCCCTTCATATTGTTCCTCTCCAGCAAGACCCAAAGCTTCGAATAGATCGTTGCGGTTCATCGGAATATTCGCGTCTGTTAGAAACGAAATAATGAACTCTCGGCTTGGTACTGGGTTATCGTAATTTTTCGACTCTCGGTCGGCAAAAGGATCAACAGTGGTTGTCGCTGTCGTATTTTCTGACGTTGGTGTGTTTTTTGACATAGGCGGGCCTGCTTAAGCAAGGAAGGTATATACCCCTAGTATATCTGATGCTAGGGGTAAGCTACAGATATGCTTTAGAAAACACTCAAATAACCTCAGATTGATACATATCTTCACTTTGTGAAACATCGCTTCATAGACGTGGATTATCATCAAAATTTCAAGCAAACGATAAAACAAACGTTTGCGCCATGAATGAAATACACTATTATCCACGCACTTTACCAACTCCTGTTCTGGGTATGATATGAAACTAAAACGCACTTTATTGGCTTCAGCTATGGCGAGCCTAGCGCTGTTCCCATTCGCAAGTTCGGCAATGGAAAAGGCTGACCTGATGATTACCGATGCGATGGTTCTAACCATGAACCAAGACAAAACGGTTTATGAAAGCGGTACTGTTGTCGTCAAAGACAACAAAATCATTGCGGTTGGTGATGCTTCACTAGAGAAGCAGTACCAAGCTAAGCAAGTGTTAGACGTTGATGGCGATATCGTTATGCCAGGTCTCATCAATACCCATACTCATGTATCAATGACAGTTTTTCGTTCGTTGGCCGATGATGTGCCAGATCGCCTACACCGCTACATCTTCCCGCTAGAGAAGAAGCTAGTATCGCGAGACATGGTACGCATTGGTGCCAACCTAGGTAACGTTGAAATGGTGAAAGGCGGTGTGACCACTTACGCCGACATGTACTACTTCGAAGATGAAGTCGCAAAAACCGTCGATAAGATCGGTATGCGTGCCATCCTAGGTGAAACGGTGATTAAGTTCCCAGTCGCCGACGCTGCCAACGCAGAAGAAGGCATTAAGTACGCGTTGAACTTCATTGAAGAATACAAAGATCACCCACGCATCACACCAGCGTTTGCCCCGCATGCGCCTTACACCAACACCACAGAGATCCTTCAGAAAATATCTAAACTATCCCTAGAATTAGATGTTCCAGTAATGATTCACCTTGCAGAATCACACCGTGAAGAAGAGAAAATCGCAGAGCGTTCTGATGGATTGTCCCCGGTTCAATACATGGACAGCATTGGCGCACTCAACAAGAACTTGGTGGGTGCACACATGATCCTTGTTGACGATCATGATATCGAACTGGTGAAGAAATCGGATATGGGCGTGGCTCATAACATGAGTGCTAACATCAAGTCAGCAAAAGGCGTATCACCTGCGCTTAAGATGTATGACGAAAACGTGCGTATCGGTTTAGGTACTGATGGCCCAATGTCTGGTAACACACTGAGCACCATTGATGAATTCAACCAAGTCGCTAAGGTTCACAAGTTAGTTAACAAAGATCGTGCTGCGATGCCGCCGATCAAAGTGATCGACATGGCGACAATGGGTGCAGCAAAAGCGCTGCACATGGAAGATAAGATCGGCTCTCTTGAAGCAGGCAAACTGGCTGACATCATAGTGATCGATACTAAGGCGCCAAACATGGTTCCAGTCTACAACCCATACTCAGCACTGGTGTACTCAGCTAACTCAGGCAATGTTCGTCACTCCATCGTTGATGGCAAGATCATCATGCAAGATCGCGACATGCTAACGGTAGACGAAGATAAGATTCGTCAAGAAGCACTCGATTTCACCAAGGTTGTTCGTGAAACGGTGATTGAGTCTGGTGAGGTGGTTCAATAACGCTACCGAATTAGATAAACGGTTTTCCGTTCAGATCAAAAAAGGCCTCGCTGATGAATCTCAGCGAGGCCTTTTTAATACGAGTTTTTTTGATGATTAACGAGTGCAGTCATTAATCATCATTGCTCATTCAATAATCTGTCTTACCAGAATACGTCTCGACGTTTTGCTCGAGCAATAATATTGTCTGGCATTCTCTGTTCCAGACCGCTACGAAGCACAGTGATACGTCTGTGTTGTCTTTGATCTGCGGTTACCGAGTTATACAACCAACGGTAAGCATCTTCATAATCCAATGGGCTACCGTAGTCACGTAACAAGAGTTCCGCTAAGTGAATGCTCGCACTTAAGTTGCCCATAGAGGCCGCTTCACGTAGATACGGAATCGCACGCTCTTGATCTTGTTGTACCAAAGTACCACGAGAGTAATAACGACCTAACTGCTCTAATGCAGCGGGTAAACCTTGATGTGCCGCGTTTTCCATATAGTAAAGGCCAAGCTCTACATCTTGTGGAACACACACACCCCAAGCCAACATATCACCGTATAAAAACTCATAAGAAGGCAAGCTAATACGCGTTGCACGAGCAACGATATCTTCAACTAACTGGCACTTATCAGCTTTCACTCGCTCTAGATGTTGATTATTTTCGATTAAATTAATCAGTTCAGCTTCTGTATATATTGGAACGGGCTCTCCCACATCAGCCAAATTAGCATGACTCAAGGGTGAGCTCAGCGCCATTATTAATGAAGCTGCCACAATTCGTAGCTTCATACCTGCACTCTATTATCTGTCGCTAAAGTTATCTATTGAGGAATGCAGAGGATTTCTACACGCACAAAACAGGGTGAACTTCACTTTCCATGATATCTGTATCGGCAATAACCCCGACGGCTTTAGACAAAACTTGCCGCTAATGGGCAATATTTTGCCTGATGACGCTTAAAAGATCACCATCAAAGAGTGAACGGCTAAATTGCAGGTATTAAAAAGCCGACTTAATAAAGTCGGCTTTTAGAAAACTATTTTATTATCAAAGCACTGTTCGTGCCTGGTAATCACTCAGCAGGCATTATGCGCCGTATGGGTGAACCTTGATGATAGTTTCGTTACGATCTGGGCCAGTTGATACGATATCAATTGGAACGCCAGTTAGGTCTTCGATACGCTTGATGTAATCTAGAGCAGCTTGTGGAAGCGCGTCGATAGATTTAGCACCAAATGTGTTTTCAGACCAACCAGGCATTGTTTCGTAGATTGGCGTCGCTTCTTCGAATGACTCAGCAGCCATTGGAGAAACTTCTAGGATAGAACCATCTTTCATCTTGTAACCAGTACAGATTTTTAGTTCTTCTAGGCCATCTAGAACGTCTAGTTTAGTTAGACACATACCAGATAGAGAGTTGATTTGGATTGCACGACGCATAGCAACAGCATCGAACCAACCAGTACGACGTAGACGACCAGTTGTTGCGCCAAACTCGTGACCAACATCGCCGAGGTGTTTACCAACTGGGTCTTGCTTCTCAAGGCCATCGTATAACTCAGTAGGGAATGGACCTGAACCAACACGAGTACAGTAAGCCTTAGTAATACCAAGGATGTAACCGATGTGACGAGGACCGAAACCAGAACCTGCAGCAACACCACCAGCAGTCGTGTTAGAAGACGTTACGTATGGGTAAGTACCGTGGTCGATATCTAGTAGCGTACCTTGAGCACCTTCGAACATGATCTTGTCGCCGCGCTTACGTGCTGCGTCTAGTTCGTCAGTTACGTCGATAACCATCGCAGTTAACATGTCTGCGTAGCTCATCGCTTGCTCAAGAACTTCTTCGTAGCTTACTGTTTCAGCTTTGTAGAAGTGCTCTAGTTGGAAGTTGTGGAATTCCATCACTTCTTTTAGCTTCTCAGCAAATGCTTCTTTATCGAAAAGGTCGCCAACGCGTAGACCGCGACGAGCAACTTTATCTTCGTAAGCAGGACCGATACCACGACCCGTTGTACCGATAGCTTTAGCGCCACGAGCGATTTCACGCGCGTTGTCGATTGCAATGTGGTACGGAAGAATTAGAGGACAAGCTTCAGAGATGAAAAGACGTTCACGTACTGGAATACCGCGATCTTCAAGAGGCTTCATTTCTTTTAGAAGTGCGTCAGGCGATAATACTACACCGTTACCAATAACACATTTAACGTTATTACGTAGGATGCCTGATGGAATTAAGTGAAGAACGGTTTTTTCACCGTCAATTACAAGTGTGTGACCTGCATTGTGACCGCCTTGGTAGCGAACCACGTATTTTGCATCTTCAGTTAAAAGGTCAACGATTTTACCTTTACCTTCATCACCCCATTGGGTGCCTAGAACGACTACGTTATTTCCCATCTTTCCAATTTCTGTTGCTAATTAAAAATGGATTCTAGCACTGAATCACACTTCTTGCAGTCACTTTTTGTTCATAAACGTTAACGCTGTACAAAAATAAACCAGCCATAACTGGGGGCAGATGTGTAAAGATACTGATATCATTGCTTTTTTACAGACAAAAGGCAGAACCATGTCTCAATCAATTTGGCTCGCTATTGGGCTCGTACTTATTGTGGAAGGGCTCGGCCCCTTGATTGCACCCAATGGCTGGAGAAACATGGTCGCGCAACTGAGCGAGCAACCAGACACGCAACTGCGCCGCATTGGAGGCTGTCTTGTGGTGGCTGGAGCGGTTATCGCTTTCATGACCTACCGCTAGGTTTCTATAAGTAGAACGCTGTTAAGCGCCTTCCCTCGCGCCCCAATAGTGAATCCACAAACATGTCTCCTCCTGAAAGAAGTCATAGAAAACAAAAAGGCTCCCACAATGGGAGCCTTTTAAGTTTTAACGTATTTTGCTTATTAAGCTAAGCATTCGCTAACGCATCAGCTTATTTTGCTGGAGCGCCGCTTGCTTGATTCATGTATTGGAAGAAGTCAGTCTTCGGATCCAGTACTAGAATGTCGCTCTTATCGCTAAATGATGTCTCATAAGCTTGCAATGAACGCATGAAGCCGTAGAACTCAGGATCTTTGCTGAACGCATCAGAGTAGATCTTCGCTGCTTCTGCATCCGCATCACCACGAGTGATTCGAGCTGTACGGTCAGCTTCAGCAAGAACTGTTGCCACTTCTAGCTCAGCTTGAGCACGGATAACTTCCGCTTTCTCACGACCTTGAGAACGGTGTCTACGAGCAACCGATTCACGTTCTGCACGCATACGGCGGTAGATAGATTCACTGATTTCGTCAGGAAGGTTAATCTTCTTCATACGAAAATCAACAACTTCAACACCTAAATCAGCCATCGCACTTTCTGCCGTTCCAGACAAAACGTTTTCCATGATCTTATCGCGTTCGCCATCAACTTCTAGTGCTTCTGCAGCCGCTACCGTTGTGACGACTTCGCTATCAGCAGAGTCTGGCAGGATGTCCTTGTTGCGAGGGCCTGACACGATCTGCTTAATTTCACGAGAACCAATTTCAGAACGAAGAACATCTGTCACTTTACGCTCAAGAAGTGCTTCTGCCGTCATGATATTACCGCCACCGGTACTCAGATAGAAACGTCCAAAATCAGCAATACGCCATTTTGCGTAAGTATCAATTAGAACGTCTTTTTTCTCTGATGTTACGAAACGGTCAGAACGGCCATCCATCGTTTGAATACGAGCATCAAGTACTTTTACGCGATCAAACATCGGTAGTTTAAAGTGCAGACCTGGTTCATAGATTCGTGATACGCCGTTGTCATCGAGAACTCGACCAAAACGAATTACCATGCCACGCTCACCTTCTTGAATCACAAACACTGACATCAATAGAAGGGCAATCGTCACAACTAATACAGGGATCATTAATTTACGCATTATTAGTATCTCCCTTGGCGTGAACTGTCTGAACGAGTTTGAGTGCTAGGCTTTGGATCCGCTTGAGTTTCTAACTCAATTTGATCGTAAGTTGATGATGCTTTTGCAGGGCGAGAGCCCGACTGAGAACCACCTTGTGCGCCTAGCTTATCAATTGGTAGGTATAGCAAGTTACCGCTTGATTCAGAATCAATCAGGACTTTCGATGTGCTTGAGTACACTTTTTCCATTGTATCTAGGTACATACGGTTACGTGTTACTTCAGGAGCAGCTTGGTATTCAGGTAGCAGTTTCTCGAATTGAGCAACTTGACCTAGAGCACCATTAACTGTGCGCTCTGAGTAACCCACCGCTTCTTTCTTCAAACGCTCAGCACGACCTGTTGCTTTTGGAAGAATGTCATTTCGGTAAGCTTCAGCTTCACGCTCGAAACGCTCTTCATCCTCACGAGCCGCGATAGCATCATCAAATGCATCTTTCACTTGCTCAGGTGGACGTGCTGACTGGAAGTTCACATCAACAATCAGAATACCCATATCGTAGCTATCAATAATACGGTTCAACGTTTCTTGAGTGCTTTGACGAATCTGCTGACGACCACTTGTCAGGATACTATCCATTAGTGAGTCACCAATTACCGCACGAAGCGCGGAATCGGTTGCTTGACGTAAACTGTCGTCTGCATTCGTTACACGATACAAGTACTTGTATGGGTCAGAAACACGGTATTGAACACCCATTTCAACGGTCACAACGTTTTCATCTTTCGTTAGCATCGTGCCAGCAGCACGTAGAGAACGAATCGCTTGAACGTTTACTAGTTGCTCATCACTGATTTCATCGATGAAGCGTGGGTGCCAGTTAAGACCAGGTTCTTCGATACGGTCGAACTGACCCAGTCGAAGTACTACTGCTCTTTCTGCTTCGCCAACGGTGTAGAAACCAGCGAAGAACCAGATAGCAATAGCAATAACGGCAATGACACCAAAGCCAATTGCACCGCCACCACCAATAGATGGCCCGTTACCGTTGCCACCCTTTTTACCAAACTTGCCACCTAACTTTTGACTTAGTTTATTAAACACTTCGTCTAGATCTGGCGGTCCTTGATCTCGGCCGCCGCGATTATTTTTATTACCCCAAGGGTCATTATCGCGGCCGTTATTATCGCCGTTGTTGTTATTTCCAGGCTCATTCCACGCCATTAGAAAGCTCCATCATTTGATATGACGTTATACTGTAGCAGTCTCTTTGGTAACGATAAAGTCACCTAAGAGCGCCCCTTCTCTTTTTTCAAGTTTAGACCAATCTATTTGTTGCATTCGGATATCTATCAACAAGTTACCATTTTCATCATACTCTTCCTGTTGAATACATTTCATCTCGAAGAATAAGCTGCGAATGCGACCCTGATGTTGATGTGGAATACACAACCGGAATTGAACCATCTGGCTAGCTAAACGCTCAGTTAAAGCTTCAAACAGTAGCTCAATACCTTCTCCTTCCATTGCAGAAACCCAAACAGCGCGAGGTGCGCCCTCTTCGTCTCTTTCAATTCGAGGTTTTTGGTCTTCCATGCAGTCAATTTTGTTCATGACTACAAGGGTTGGCACTTCATGAGCATCGATTTCTTCTAATACTTCATGAACAGCCTGAATGTTCTCACGAAAACGGTCATCACTGGCATCAACAACATGTAACAAAATGTCAGCTTCCTGCGTCTCTTGTAATGTTGCCTTGAACGCAGCGACCAAGTCGTGTGGTAGATGACGGATAAAACCTACGGTATCTGCGAGAATTGCAGGCCCGACATCTGCCAAATCAATCTTACGTAGTGTTGGGTCTAGGGTTGCAAACAGTTGGTCTGCCGCATAAACACCAGCACTTGTGATGCGATTGAAAAGTGTTGATTTCCCTGCGTTGGTATAACCAACCAAAGAAATTGTTGGGATTTCAGCTCGATTACGAGCACGTCGTCCTTGTTCACGCTGTTTAGCAACTTTCGCTAAACGACGTAGTATTGCCTTTATACGGTCACGCAACAAACGTCGATCGGTTTCCAGTTGAGTTTCACCTGGACCACGAAGACCAATACCACCTTTCTGCCTTTCAAGGTGAGTCCAACCACGAATCAATCGGGTAGAGATATGACGAAGCTGAGCGAGCTCAACTTGTAGCTTACCTTCATGAGTTCGCGCACGTTGTGCAAAAATATCTAAGATCAAACCCGTGCGATCAATCACACGACATTTACACAATTGCTCGAGGTTGCGCTCTTGGGCAGGAGAGAGGGAGTGGTTAAAAATCACAATTTCAGCACCGGTCAGCTGAACAGCTTGTGCGATTTCTAGGGCTTTACCTTCTCCAACGTAGTATTTAGGGAGTGGGGATTGTCGGCTACCAGTAATCACTTGTAGCGTTTCTACCCCCGCTGAGGAGACCAGCATTTCACATTCGCTTAGATCTTCCCATTCTCCCTCTTGCGTGAAGTTGATATGAACAAGTACGGCTCGCTCGCCGGATTCATAACGGTCAAACAAGCAACCAACTCCTTATTACAGCGCAAGCTGTACAAATTGAACGATTAATCTTCAGTCTTCTCTGGACGATCAGATGGCGTGCGTTGCTCGCCGCTGTGGTGACTAACTGCGCGAGCAGGTACCACAGTAGAAATCGCATGCTTGTAAACCATTTGGTTTACTGTGTTCTTCAATAAGATCACGAATTGATCGAAAGACTCGATCTGACCTTGCAGCTTAATGCCGTTAACAAGATAGATAGAGACTGGAATGCGCTCACGACGGAGTGCATTTAGGAATGGGTCTTGTAGCGATTGCCCCTTAGCCATTTTATTTTCCTTATTTGTATTTTGTTGTAATTATTTAGCTAGTGGTGCACAAAAAGGTGCGGCCTTTGCATCTGAGCTAAATGAATAAAAAAACTCCGTTGTTATTGAAAGGCTGTGATTTTTAAAAGCCTCAATAACGGATCCTTTCCAGAGTATATTCACGCAAAAGCGATCACATTATACACAGCAATACTAATCAGATGCTATTGCATCTGAAAGAGTTTCTAACGCTTGATCAATGTTTTCGCTATCTAACCAAGTTAAATCATCCCAACTGCGCAACCAGGTGATTTGTCGCTTGGCCAACTGACGGGTTGCACAGACACCACGGAAAACCGCTTCGTCTAAATCACAATTACCGTCTAAATAATCCCACATCTGCCTATAACCAACGCATCGGATCGATGGCAGTTCAGGGTGAAGATCTTCTCTGGCGTACAACGCCTTCATTTCATCTTCAAACCCAGCTTCTATCATCTTCTCGAAACGCAGCTCAATGCGGCGATGGAGTTCAGTCCTTTCCTTGGGAGCTATTGCAAATTGTTTTACACGAAATGGCAGGCTATCGCCTTTCGTTTGAGTTAGCTCTGTTAATGTTTTACCCGAAATTCGGTAAACTTCCAATGCCCTTGAAAGCCTTTGTGGATCATTTGGGTGTATTCTTTCAGCGGATACGGGATCTATCTCTCTTAATTGATCGTGCAATGCCTGCCAACCTTGTTCGATAGATTCCGCTTCAATCTGCTTACGAATCTCTTGATCCGCGGCTGGTAATGGCGATAAACCTTCCAACAATGCTTTGTAGTACAGCATTGTGCCACCAACAAGTAACGGGATTTTGCCTTCCGCTACAATCTTATTCATTTCATTGATCGCATCACGACGAAAATCTGCCGCAGAATACGCTTCGCTTGGATCCAAAATATCAATCAAGCGATGAGGCGCGAGCTCAAGCTCTTCCGCATCCGGTTTAGCGGTACCAATATCCATGTCTTTGTAGATCAATGCCGAATCGACGCTGATGATCTCTACAGGGTATTTCTGACGTAAGCGGATAGCTAAATCTGTTTTTCCTGACGCCGTTGGGCCCATTAAAAACAACGCTAAAGGTAATTTTTCAGTCATGATATTTTGTATTTGCTTCTCTGTTTTAGCGCTTTTTAGCAAAGGGCTTTGTGTCGCGACGTATTCAGCTAAAAAGACAAAGGTCGTCGCGAAAAAATTAAACCGTAAACGCGGCTATAGTCGCTGAAAAGTCGATAGGATTAACAAACTCTGGATCATCTAATGGAAGTAGACCATGCCAAAGTTGTTCTAGTTCCCCAACTAGTTGAACCGCTTCAGATAAAGTGTAGTCGCTTTTTACTTGTGCGGTTTGAATCCCGATCCAGTTAACCAAAGCTGACAACATGTCATTAGGTTGCTTCACTGCACCCTGGGCATTTATTGAAGCCGCGTAAGATAACAGATCTGGGATCAAAATTTGTAAGTTTTGCTGCCTTAAAGGAGAAGGCACGCCCATCACCATTACCGCCTCGCTGTTTCGCGCCTTAAGCTCAATCCCCAGTAATGCCAGAGTTTGACTCAGCGCCTTAGCAACTTCGACAAGTTCACTACCCAGCTTAATCGATAAAGGCACCAATAGTGGTTGGCTTTTTAACGCACCACCTCGAGTATCAAGCTGACCAACAACACGCAATAACTCAGCCTTAGCCAAGGAAACCAGCACACTGCCGTTCTTATTGCCCATTACCAGATACTGACGTTCCACAATCGAGACCGCTTTGCCCAAGTCCGTTACAGGTGCTCTTGGCTTTAAATGAACAGGATTCTGTTGAGCAGGCTTAGCTTCTTTATTTTCTTTATTTTCTAAGTTGTTTCTGGTTTCTACTGGTGCCACATGCTCTTGAGAAAGTGAAGGCTGTACAACTTGCTCATCAAAATCTGGCGTTTTCAGAAGCTCTTTATAGGCTTTCACTTCTCGCTTAGATGGCGCGGGTTCACCATGATGTTGGTGTGGCTCTTTCTCTTTTTTAGGTTCAGGTCGAGACTCTATCCACTCTTGGCGAGAGGAACCGGTAAAACTGCTGTCACTAGTAGCCGAGCTTCGGCCAGCAGATGAACTTGGACTGGTTGATGAGCTTGGGCTAATTGATGAAACATAGTGTCGCCCACCATCATTAACGCTGTGTTGAGGCTTATCAAAAGCGTGCTCTGATTCTGCTTTTCTCGGGTAGGCAGGCGTTTGCTCAATAGCGTGTCGCACCCTATCCGAAACTTGGGTTTGATCCGAACTGCTAGGCATTACGCTTTCTGGCTCAGCGAAACTTGCAACACCATCAACTGCAGAGCTCGTACTATCTTGCTGATGATGAATCACTTCTGACTGATGAAAAGCCGACTGATTGATTGGTGCAGCATCGATCTGCTTGCTCTGCGCTAAACCATCGCTCAATGCTTGGTAAATAAAGTCATGCACAAGGCGCGCTTGATGAAAACGCACTTCATGTTTTGCAGGGTGGACATTCACGTCCACCTGATGTGGGTCGAGTTCAATGAACAACACATACGTCGCGAATTGGTCTGGACGCAGGCTGGTTTCGTAGCTTTGACGAATCGCATGGTTGATCAGCTTGTCACGCATCATACGACCATTCACATAGCAGTATTGCAGGTCGCTTTGTTGTCTTGCTCCTTCTGGCGTGGTGATCCAGCCATGAAGTTTTAGGCCTTGATGCTCAAGTTCGATCTTAAGCATATGACGAACAAAAGGATTGCCACATACCGCAGCGATTCGCTTTTCTGCTTGAACTTGTGTTTTTGCAGCGCGGTACTGACGAATCATCTTGCCGTTATGACGAAGGTTGATCGTCACATCAAAACGACTCAATGCGATGCGTTTAAGCAACTCATCAATATGGGTGAATTCAGTTTTCTCGGTGCGTAAGAATTTGCGGCGTGCTGGCGTATTAAAGAACAGGTCCAACACCTCAACCGAAGTGCCAATAGGATGCGCCGCAGGCTGCAGTTTCACCTGCATATCACGGCCTTCACTGTGTGCTGCCCAAGCTTGATCTTGAGTGGCAGGGCGTGACGTCATGGTTAAGCGCGCA
The DNA here is from genome assembly GCF_041470825.1 of Vibrio sp. 10N.261.55.A10. NCBI lineage: Bacteria > Pseudomonadati > Pseudomonadota > Gammaproteobacteria > Vibrionales > Vibrionaceae > Vibrio > Vibrio sp. 10N.261.55.A10. Next base: position 58,333 of record NZ_JBFRNC010000008.1, read on the forward strand.
ACCGAGCTAATACTCGCCAGCGCTTCACCACGGAAACCGAGGCTGACGATCGCCTCTAGGTCATCAAGAGTGTGGATTTTGGAGGTAGCATGACGACTCAGTGCCAAGGCAAGCTCATCTTTTACGATGCCTTTACCATTGTCACGAACGCGGATCATCTTGGCGCCACCTTTCTCGATATCAATATCGATACGTGTCGCACCAGAATCCAAACTGTTCTCAACCAACTCTTTTACAACAGAAGCGGGTCTTTCTACCACCTCACCCGCTGCGATTTGGTTAGCTAACCGAGCTGGCAGTATTTTGATCGTCATATTTATAGCTACCTTACTGCCATTGATGGAAACGCTGCTACGTTTGCACTAGTTCTTATTTTTTATCATTGATATACCTGAAGCTGTTTAGCATTCCCAAGACTACTTGTGAGGAATAATCAACACTTGGCCGATAGCTAGACTGTCAGATCTTAGCTTATTCGCTTGGCGAATGCTGTTGACGCTCACGCCGTATTTCGAAGCTATCTTGCCAAGGTAATCACCTCTTGCAACTTTGTGTTTGCGCAGAGGAACATCTTTAACTTCAACCGTAATACGTAACTTTTGGCCTACTCTCACCGTCTCTGATTTCAAACGGTTCTCACGTTTAATATCAGCCACCGACACTTTATAGCGGCTGGCGATCTTACCTAGGTACTCTCCAGACTTAACCGTGTGAGTGATGGTCTTCGTTTTAACCGCACTGCTTGATGATGAAGTTGAAGCACTGCCTGGAATCTTAAGTACTTGGCCAATTGCTAGGCTGCTCGATTTCAGATTGTTGAACTTCATCAACGTCTGTGTCGACGTACCATACTTGCTCGCAATCACAGACAAAGACTCACCACGAGAGACTTTATGTTGGCTCACGCTGCCCGTTGATGACGTTGCGTTAGACAAGATAATCCCTTCAGGCGGGTTAGCCTTCAAATACTTAACCACCGCTTTAGTCACTGCTCGTGCCAATTTATCTTGGTGCGAACGTTGGAAAAGAAGCTTCTCTTCCGTCGGATTCGAAATAAAACCTGTCTCTACCAGTACTGATGGGATCTGTGGTGAACGTAATACTGCTAAGCTGGTGTTAATCGGCTTGCTATTGTGCAGTTTCGCAACCTTACCCATTTCAGACAGAATTGCCGTTGCCAGTTTGTAGCCCTCTTTTTGAGAGTGGCTAAACTGCAAATCAAGCAGGGTTTGGTTTACGTTCTTATCATCAATATTGCTTGTGAACGCTGCACCGCTACCACCAAGCAATTCAGACTGTTTCTCTTTATTCTCAATCCAACGAGAGATCTCTGTATTTGCGCGTCGAGTGTTCAATACAAACACTGAACCACCTCTTGGTTGAGGCGTCGTAAAGGCGTCGGCGTGAATAGAGATCAACAGGTGAGCTTCATTCTCTCGAGCAATCGCAACACGTCGATTCAGGTTCACAAAGTAATCAGCATTACGAGTCATACGAGTTTTGATCCCCGGGACCGCATTCAGTTGAGCTGCTAACTTCTTAGAAATACTCAGAGTCGCGTCTTTTTCGTATTTACGCGTAGGACCAATCGAACCTGGGTCTTCACCACCGTGGCCAGGATCAATCACAATTAGAATATCTTTCTGGCGCTTAACCTGATTAATGTTCTTACTTACCGTTGGCTTACTCGGTGTCGATGTCGCTTTACTTGCCGCACCATGAGGTAAGTCGATCACCAAACGGTGTCCATACTGACCACCTGGGGTCGGGCTCAGTTTGAATAATTCTGCTTTAGACGACTTCTTTAACTCAAAAACCAAGCGATAGGTGTTTTTGTCTGGCGGTGAGCTCTTACGAATCTTAGATAGAACAGGGCTGTCTTTCACCTCGACTGGTAACTTAGTCGCAAGACTGGTATTTTTTAAATCAACCACTAAGCGACTCGGGCTACTCAGGGTGAAATAGCTAAAGTCCGCTTCTGATTTTAAGTCGATAACCACACGAGTTTCTTCTGGAGAAGGCCAAACCCTTAAACTTTTCAGTGAGTTTGCAGAAACAAGTGAAGAAAACAGTATAGAAAAAACAGCAGCCATCATGGCCACTGTTGAATTAAGGCGTTTAGAAATCAACATAACTCCAACTGACTAAGTAAGCGCTGTCCGTATTCACTATTAGCGGTTAAAGAAACAATACGGTGATCGTCTTGGTAACGAATATCAATATCCAAATCGGCTTCTGGTAGCATCCCATAACCTTTCTCAGGCCATTCAACCAAACAGATAGCATCCGGAGTAAAGTAATCACGAATTCCCATGAACTCTAACTCTTCAGGATCGGCTAGGCGATAAAGGTCAAAGTGATACACCTGCCAATCGGCAAGTTGATAAGGTTCAACTAGAGTATACGTTGGGCTCTTTACATTTCCTTGATGGCCAAGTGCTTTTACAAAGCCACGACTGAAGGTCGTTTTACCTGCGCCAAGATCACCATGCAGATAAATAGTCGTCTGCTGTGAGCAAAGATTAGAAAGCTCCGTTCCTAATTGAATCGTTGCTTGTTCATCTTTCAAAGTAAATTGTTTCGTGCTCATGAATACGTTCTCTAAAAATCGATCGTTGACTATATAAAAATCAAAAGAACAAGAATAGTAAACCGTGATGCTTTTGGGAGACAAGCACTCAAGTGTAAGTTCTATGAAAAATACTGCTCAAAACGCGTCTGTTCTGGTCAACACCACTAAGATCCGTTAAGATCCGCCCCCATTTTTGCCGAACCTAATTTTAATTAGCCTTATCTCTAATTGTAAAACAGAGAAAATAAGAAATAAGCCATGAATCTAGACCATCTTGCTGAAAAAATTAAAATCTGGGGAAAAGAGCTGGGCTTTCAAAAAGTTGGCATCTGCGATGTTGACTTAAGTGAACACGAAGCCCCTCTTCAAGCATGGCTAGATGCTGGCAACCACGGTGAAATGGATTGGATGGCTCGACATGGGATGATGCGCGCACGTCCTGATGAACTTCACCCAGGCACAATTCGAGTGATCAGTGCTCGAATGAATTACCTACCACCAGAAGCTCAGTTTGCCTCTAACCTAAGCGATACCACTCAAGGCTACATCAGCCGTTACTCTTTAGGCCGCGACTATCACAAATTGTTCCGTAACCAGTTGAAAAAGCTGGGACAAAGAATTGAAAAAGAGGTCGAAGGTTTCGACTCACGCCCTTTCGTCGATTCAGCGCCTATTTTAGAAAGACCACTCGCTCAAAAAACAGGGTTGGGCTGGACAGGTAAACACTCATTAATTCTTGATAAAGACGCTGGCTCTTGGTTCTTTCTCGGGGAGCTGTTAGTTAACATCCCTCTTCCAACGGATGAACCCAGTGTTGATGAGTGCGGCAAATGCACCGCATGTATCACTTCTTGCCCAACGGGTGCCATTATTGCTGATGGCGTAGTGGATGCTCGCAAATGTATCTCGTACTTAACCATTGAATATGATGGTGTGATCCCTGAAGAGTATAGAGATGCCATTGGTAACCGTATTTACGGTTGTGATGATTGTCAGTTAGTTTGCCCATGGAACCGTCATGCCGAACTTACAGAACAAACCGACTTTCACCGCAGAGAAGATTTCCAAGAGGCTGATCTGGTGTCACTTTCTAGTTGGGACGAAGCAACCTTCCTAAAGAAAATGGAAGGCTCAGCAATCAGACGTATCGGCCACACCCAGTGGTTACGCAACATCTTTGTTGCGATGGGCAATGCACCATTCCAACAACGCATTGTTGAAACGCTGGAATCCAATCAAGGAAAAAACGATATGTTGGATGTACATATTGAGTGGGCTTTGAATAAACAACTACAGCAGTTACCCAACGCTAACAGTCTGCAAGAAGATAGCTCTACGCAGAAAAATAGCGGTGTGCAAAAAAGTAACAGCAAAATCCTCACCAAAAAGCACCGGCTGATACGCATCGTTGAGAAAGGACTACCAAGAGACGCCTAACCCTTTTGGCATCAACGATTGGCAGCGACACCCACATCGACAGTCCAACATTTAAGACAACTCGTTGCACATAATTTTAGAACAATGTTTGACCTTGTTCTCAATTCTAACAATGTGGAAAAAATTCAGAACTCTCGTAAACTTCCGACACCCGCACAAAGTTAAACACAGTACCGATAAATGATTAAGATCAAAAAACAACAAGTTAACGATCTTTTATCAAATTCAAGATAAGCATTCAACTTGATAAAAAACAACAAGTTACGATCGCCACAATTCAGCTAATATATTGAAAACAAGAAAGATCTTTTAGGGATAGGTAAAGAATTAAGACTGAAATAACTTTATCAACCAAGTTATCCACACCTAACATTTTGTGGATAAGTCTGTTTATAGATGTGAAAAACCTCAAGTATCTGCTTCAGAGACCTGATGTTTACTAGCATTCCAGTTGCTAAGAAAAATTTAAGACAAAAAAATATCCACCATGATGGAGGATTATTTGCTTTTTGGGGGGATTATGCTTCGCAGCATTAAAGAAAGAGCGTGACCCTTAAGGTCGTCTTTAAACTCTGTGATCTAAAGAAAAACACGGTGGTTTAAAGAGTCTTAATAGCTTTTTAGAAGAAAGCTGGAGCGATACATCGGGTTCGAACCGATGACCTCAACCTTGGCAAGGTTGCGCTCTACCAACTGAGCTAGTATCGCATTAGTTAGTCGCTGCTCTTACCGCCTTGGGCAACAGATAGCGCTTAACTGTAATGTGGTTGCGGGAGCCGGATTT